>NZ_FQWY01000030.1 GCF_900129805.1 Thermosyntropha lipolytica DSM 11003 | reverse complement strand
CTGAACCCAGATGGAGCAATATAAGCTGGCTTTAAAACTCCTTTCTTGTCCCAGTTTCTTAATGTTTGTTCTGTCTTTCCTATTAATTGGGCAAATTGCCCAATGCTGTAATATTTCACAAAAATCACCTCTATACACAGATTAGCAAAAATTATAAATTGTGTATAGAGTTTTTAAAAATTTTATAAATTTAATTCAACTGTTTCTAGCCTCCAGCCTTTTATACTAAACCCTTTTATCGATAAGATTTATCCGCTTAAAAGCAGTCTCTGCCTTCTTGTCATCCTTGGCATAAATCCCCGGCCTATCACCTTCCAGCAAAGCCTGCACCGTTTCGATATACTGCAAAGCCTGCTCAATAAGCTCATTATTATGCTGGTTAAGATACTGCAGGAAACTTACCCCAGAGGCCAGTTCTTCCACCGCCTCGACCAGTGACGGGTAAAAAAAAGGAAAAGAAGCTTTTACCTCCTCCAAAAGCCTTTGCGCCTTAAGCTCTTCCCCCTCGATTCCCAGGTAAGCTGCCAGTTTTTCCTGCAGAGAAATCCTCTCCTCTTCCCAGCGATTAAGGTTGGTCAAAAGCAGGTTTTCTTTAGGCAGCAGCTTATCCAGCTCCTTTATGTTATCGCCAATAATATATTCCTGCTTTAACTTTCCGCAGTCGATCAAAGCCCTTATTATCTCCGTCTCCTTTTGTATAACCTGTATGAGCCTGTTTAATACATCTTCCACCTGGCAATTCCTCCATTTTAAATCAGCTTATCCACAATTGCCCTTGCAATCATCTTTTCCGCCACTTCTCCTGCTTCTAGCGTATAAGTGCCGGCAGCTATCCTTTCCCGCAGCTCTTCCACCTTGTCGGCCCTTATATCCGGTTCCTGTTTTACCGCTTTTAAAACCTGCTGTTTAAGCCGGCTTTCCTCGGAAATCGATATACTGTCCTGCTTTGCCGGCCCTTTAACCCCTTCTTTTTTCTGCACCTTATGGTTATTCTGGCTGCCATAGGCCTTCAGTATATTCTGAATCTGGCTTTTGGAGATAATCATCGTATTTCTTCCCTTCCTTATTTTAAGTCTTATTATATTTTCGCATAAAAAAAGAAGAATATTAAGCCGGTAAAACAAAATTTTAGCTTAATATCTTCTTTTTTCTCATTATTGCTCTGTTTTTAAGGCCCAAAAACCAGCCGGTTAAAGCTGCCCCTCATTCTCTTTTCAAATAACTGTCTTTAGTGAACATCCGCTCTTTTGAATCAGTCTTTATTTCCGGTTTTTTAACCCCGCTATCCTTAACTACGCTTTTAATCTGGCTTTCCAGTTCCTTTAAGCACTGCGGGCAGTATCTGCCGGCCGTAATCTTTCGGCCACACCTTTCACACTCCAGAGCTGCTACCAGGCCTTTAGACTGCAGCCTGCCCTCCCGGAGATACTGCAGAATCTTCTCTTCTTCCACTCCCGTAGCCTCCGATACTTCAAAAATAGTAGCTCCGGGATTATCCCGCACATATCTCCTTACTAGCAGATACTCATTTTCATCTTCTTCCTGACATCTTTTGCACAGGTTGCGTCCCTGATAGGCAAAAAGCCTTCCACACCGGGGGCAGTTGCGAAGTTCAGCCATCATAAACCCTCCCTTACCGGCTAAATATCCTCTCCCCGTCAAATAGCCAAATCAGAAGCCATGTCCGGTAGCCCAGGTAATAACTGCTACCCTTGCCGCTCCTGCCTCTAAAAGGGTTCTTGTGCATTCCCGGCTGGTCGATCCTGTCGTATATACATCATCAACCAGTAATATATTTTTTCGATAGATTTTCTCTTTATCCTGCACCTTAAAGGCAAAAAGGAGATTTTTTTCCCTTTCCTCCTTGGAAAGCTCGCGCTGGGGAGGAGTCTCCTTCACCCTTATCAATACCTTATCTTCCATCTTTATCTTAAGCTTTTTGCCGATAACCCGGGCCAGCTCCGCTGTCTGGTTAAATCCCCGCTGCTGTATATGCCCTCGGGAAGCTGGTACGGGAATTATAAGGTCGATAGGAAAAAAACGCGGCTCCTTTTCCACTACTTCTGCCATCATACTTCCCATCACCACCGCCAGGTTCTTTTTCCCCAGAAACTTTAAAACCTTTATGGCAATGCGGCAGGAATCCTCATAGGGCCCTACCGCCCGGGCAATGGCAAAAGGCGGCTCTTTTTCCAGGCAGTCCCGGCACAGGAACTTGTCCTCATCTATCACTTTGCCGCACCGGTCGCAGATATGCATCTTTTCATGCATAGAGCGTATAGCCTCTGCACACTCATCGCACCAGGGCCTGGTTGTGCTGTACCTTCCCGGCTTCTGGCAGAGGCTGCATCTATCCATAGGGAAAATAATATCCAGCAAAAAATTAAGCACTTCTTTTACCCCACCCCAAAACTTTACAGTATATACTATTCATATCTGTATAAACCTGTTACCCAACAGCCAAGATAATAACTTATTATAACATAATCCGTCAAAAATTTGAAAGAAAAAGGCAATTTAAGCCCTTTTTCAGCATCCCTTTTTCATCTTTTTCCCCTTTTTCTCCTCCACCAGATGCACACCCATGATAAGGGCCACCATCATAGCCAGCCAGATAACCAGGCAGAGCAGTTTGAGAAAAGTGAGCATAAAAAAACCTCCTCTCCGCCTCTCTGGTACATAAATATGCGAAAAGGAGACATGTCGATTACTGACATAATTTACAAAAGCAGGCTTAAACCAGGCCATTTTTCAGCGCATACAAAGCCGCCTGGGTTCTATCCCGCACTCCGAGCTTGCGGAAAATAGAAGTTAAATGATTCTTTACCGTCTTCTCGCTGATATCAAGCGCCTCCGCTATCTGCCGGTTATTCTTGCCCTGGGCAACAAAGGCCAGCACATCTTTTTCCCGCCGGGTAAGCTTTACTGCCGGCCTGCTCTTTGCCATTTCATCTTCCCCATCCTTTTCCCTCGCCTCTTTCACCACTTTATGTACTATATCTACTATCCCTTCATCCAGCACATTTTTGAACAGGCAGACACAGGCTCCGGCCTTTAGCATCTCCTCAGCTTCATCTTCCAGCACCGCCAGCCCTATTACCCTGGTTTCCGGCAATTCCCGCAGGATCACCCGGGTAGCCCACATGCCGTCCGTGCCCGGCATATTGGCATCCATAATAACAACCTCCGGCTTCATCTTGCGGGCCATATTTATAGCTCCCTGTCCATCGCCGGCTTCAGGCAAAAGTTCAATCCCCGGATCAGACCCCAGAAGCTTCTTGAGCTTTTCCCGCACCCCGGAAGTATCATCAGCTATAACCACCCTCACCTTATCCAACTTTACGCCTCCTTGCCCCCTAAAATATTTAAAAAAACTCTATCTCCAGGGCTTTTAAAACTTCTTCCTCTATCTTTGCCATCTTTTCCTCCTCAGCAGTTTCCAGATAAATCCTGAAAAGCGGCTCCGTACCTGATGCCCTTACCAGAAACCAGCTGCCATCTTCCAGCACCACTTTCTTGCCATCTACGGTATTTATGCTTTCCACCTTTATATCAGCCACCGTCTTGGGTGTATACTCCGCCAGCCTGGTTATTATCTGCGCCTTCTCATGTTCCTTAACCTTTATATCAATCCTTCGGCTTACAAGCATCCCATATTCCTTCTCCACTTCCGCCTTAAGCTGGGATACTGTTTTGCCTGATGCAGCCAGCATCTCCGCCGCCAGAAGACAGGCCAGTATCCCGTCTTTTTCCGGCACATGGCCAAAAATGCTTAGCCCCCCGCTTTCTTCCCCTCCTAAAAGGCAACCTTTTTCCCGCAGGCACTCGCCGATATACTTAAAGCCCACCGGGGTTTCTATAACTGCCAGGCCAAACCGTTTGGCAATCCGGTCCAGCATATGGGTAGTCGCCACCGTTCTGGCAATCGGCCCCTTATAAGAGCGGGTTTTTAAAAGGTGAAGGAGCAGAAGGTACATAAGCTGATTGGCCGTAACAAACTGTCCTTCATTATCTACTACCCCAAAGCGGTCAGCATCGCCGTCTAAGGCCAAACCTACATCAGCTTCATAAGCAGCTACCGCTCGTTTCAGGCTTCCCAGCATGCGGTCTATCGGCTCCGGCATCGAGCCGCCAAAAAGCGGGTCCCGGTAATTATTTACCGTCCGCACCTCACATCCCAATCCTTCCAGAATCCTGTCCAGATAGCCGATCCCGGCTCCGTACATAGGGTCAACTACCACCTTAAGCGGGCGGGAAAAACTTTCCTTATGAATCAAGCTTAAAACATGCTCCGCATAAGCATCTTCCATATCTATCTCCTGCCAGAGCTCCAGACGTTCGGCCTCCACGACGCTCAGCTCATAAACCTTGCCGGTCTCCAGCACTTTTTTAACCTGCTGTTCTATAACATCAGTAACATCAGGCATAGCCGGCCCGGCATATTCCGGTATAAACTTTATCCCATTATACTCAGGCGGATTATGGCTGGCCGTAATCATAACTGCTCCGGCCGCATCCAGAGCCCGAATGGCAAAAGCTGTAACCGGAGTAGGCATCGCCCTTTTCCCCATATACACCTTTATGCCATTACCGGCTAAAACCTTGCCGCATTCTAAGGCAAACCTTTCGGACATAAAGCGGTTGTCATAGCCTATGACAATCCCCTTTTTCGCCATATTGCGGCTGTTCACATAGGCGGCAATCCCCTGCGCCACCACCCGGCAGTTGGCAAAAGTAAAATCTTCCGCCATCACCGCTCGCCAGCCGTCGGTTCCAAACTTTATCACCATAAACCCTTTTCCTCCTCTTACATTTGGGGACGGTTCTAAATTTAAAAACTATTACGAATCGAAAAAGATTTTAATTTGGGGACGGTTCTTTTTTGAAAAACTATTTCGAATCGAATTATTTCCTTGCTCCGGTATTCTTAAATTTTATTTATCCGGAAAATAATATTGCTTCCATAAAATGGGGGCACGGTCACGCCAATGCGCGCAAGGTCTAGCTTCTGCGCTTCGCTGCAGCGACATCGTGCCATTCCAGATAAAATAAAACGACCCCCGGCCTTAACCACATGTCCCCTCCCCTTTGCCGGAAATACCCGGCACGCTTTCCTGCAGCCATTTAGAGAACCACTTATATTTATCTACCATTCCAGCCGCAGGAGCACACATAGAAGCCCTGCTTTTTACACTACCCGGCAGCCAGGCTATGCCGGAAAACAGTTTTAAAAAACTATCTCCCAGCCATTTACCTGTAAAAACAGCCTGTCTTCCCATCCTTTTATTTCTTCCTTTTCAGATTATACATATACAAATATACCTTATGTCAAATTCGCTCCCCAAAGCAAAAATCCTGCCTAACTAGCTCCTATCCTTACATATAAAAACTCTTTTATGACCTTGACAATCCTCCTGGCTGCCCTGCCATCCCCGTAAGGATTGACTGCCCGGGCCATCCTTTCATATTCTTCTTTATCGGTAAGCAACCGTTTAGCTTCAGCATAAATCTTTTCCCTTACCGTCCCTACCAGCTTGACGGTCCCAGCCTTAACCGCTTCCGGCCTTTCCGTCGTATCCCGGAGGACCAGAACCGGCTTGCCCAGAGACGGGGCTTCTTCCTGCAGCCCCCCGGAATCAGTCAGGACCAGATAAGATACATTCATGAGATTGGCAAAAGGCTCATAATCAAGCGGCTCCAGAAGATGAATCCGTTCTCTTCCTCCCAGCATTTCTTCCGCCAGATTTCTCACCACCGGATTCCTGTGTACCGGAAAAACTACTTCCACATCCGGGAACTCTTCCACCAGGTCGATTAAAGCCTGATATATACCTTTCATCCGCTCTCCCCAGTTCTCCCGGCGGTGGGTAGTCACTAGAAGAATGCGGTTATTAAAATTGACCCCTTTAAGCTCTTCGCCAAACTTGTAATCTTCCTTCACCGTAGCCAAAAGGGCGTCAATAACAGTATTCCCGGTTACCCAGATTTTAAAATTCGCTGTCGCCTCAGCCAGGAGATTTTCCCGGGCCGTATCCGTAGGTGCAAAATGGAGCTCAGCCAGCCTTCCCGCCAGAGTGCGGTTCATCTCTTCGGGAAAAGGCGAATACTTGTTGCGCGTCCTCAAGCCTGCCTCCACATGGCCAACCGGGATCTTCTCATAAAAAGCGGCCAGGGCAGCCGCAAAAGTAGTCGTAGTATCGCCATGCACCAGTACCAGATTAGGCTTCTCCTTCCTTAAAATATCCTTAAGCCCGTTTAGAACCCCAGTCGTTATACTGAAAAGGTCCTGTTCTTCCCGCATCAGATCAAGATCATAATCCGGCTTTATAGCAAAAAGGTGCAAAACCTGATCCAGCATCTCCCGATGCTGGGCCGTCACCACCACCACCGTATCCAGATCCTTCTCCTTCTTCAGCTCATTCACCACCGGAGCCATCTTAATCGCTTCCGGCCTGGTTCCAAAAACTACCATAACCTTGCCTAGATGTATCAAACCTCTTCCTCCTTTTTCATTTGGGGACGGTTCTTTTTTTAAAATCTATTACGATTCGTAAAAATCTTATGGGGCTGCCTGCCATATCCCAGCCCGTCTATTTTTCCCCTTGACCCAATTAAAATCATTCCCCGATTACGCATGGGGAGACGGTTTTTTCAACTATTACAATTCATGAAATCTTTATAAAGACACCAATCATAAGCCGCCACGCATCTATCTTCCATTTTTAGAATCAAATTTAGAATCAAAATCATCCCCGCGATAGGAACAAAATATTTCGTTTCGAAACACTTTTTAAAAAAAGAACCGTCCCCAATTTGAAATCTATTTCGATACGAAATATTTTGCATTTCGGAACCGTTCTCCATTCCCAACCTATTTCTTAAGCAGGGAAACCGGCAGTATATCAGTAATTTTAAAAACTAAACAGTTTTTGAGTGGAAAAGAAGCATACCTGGTCTTAAGAAGCCTTTCCTTTATCCTTTCATAGTATTCCCCTTCGGTATAATCACCTATCAGTTCGACATAAACCCTTATCCCATCCTTGCTCTTTTCCCCATCAGTCAATAATACCATAAAAACCCCTTTGCCCGTTTCCTTTAAATTAGCATATGTCCTGTCAGCTCCAAAACGTGCACAGATAACCGTTTCATCATCAATCATTTCCAGAACCGAAATCACCGCAATATTCACATTGTAATCCTTATCCACCGTACTTAAAGTGGTGGAGATATAGTTGGCATTCAAAAGCTCCCTCGCCTTTTCCACTAAAGCCTTATCCATCAAAATCCCCCCGTCTTGCCATTTTTCGCGCACCCCGGCTATTGTCTACTACTTTTAAAACAAGGCTATATTATAAAGAAATTTTTGTCAAGCCGCGAAACCGGGGAGGTTATCGGTTTTGAACATTTGCTCAATTTGAAAACTCTTGTATAAAACCTGTATAAAAATTCAGCTCTACCGGGCCTGATCCCCTCCTTTTTTGCCGTTTTCTTATCGCCCCAGTTGTAGTACAATACAGTAAAAGTTATTTTGGTCACAAAACATTCTGCAAAGAGGGGGTATTCTCACATGCCCAAAGTCCTAAAAACACAGGAAATGGAAAGATGCATCGGCTGCTACTCATGTATGCAGGCTTGTGCCCGTGAAGTATTCAAAACCTTCTCCCTGCAGTATGCCGCCATCCGCATAAAAACCCGCGGCGGCCTGCAGAGCAAGATGACAGCTGATATCTGCCGGGCCTGCTCCAATCCCCCCTGTTCCGAAAGCTGTCCTTTTGGCGCCTTAACTCCCCGCAGAGGAGGCGGGGTAAAATTTACTCCTTCCAAATGCAACGGATGCGAAAGCTGCATTCAGGCTTGTCCTATCGGCTATATAAAACTTAACCCTGCTACCGGAAAAATCATCATGTGCCTGCACTGCGGAATATGCGCCGACTACTGTCCCCATGAAATCATAAAGCTGGTGGAGGTGAAGGAAAATGCTTAACTCCCCTTTTATAAAGGTGCTCAAAATAGATTTAACTTCCCGCCGTTTCCAAATCGAAGAAAGAGAAGACCTTATACCCTATTTGGGCGGGGTAGGGGTGGCCATGAAACTCCTGGATGAAGAAATAGACTACAACCAGGACCCCTTAGATCCCTGTCAGCCCATAATATTTGCTATCGGCGCCCTTTCCACCATCTATCCGGTCATAACCAAAACCGTATGTGCTTTTTATTCACCGCTAACCGGCAACCTGGGCGAAAGCTATGCGGGGGGAAGGCTGGCTATGGCCCTTCTCTATTCCGGCTACCATGCCGTCATAATCAAAGGCCGGGCGGACAGACCCGTTTACATAACTATCGGGTCCCGTGATGTGCGCATAAAAAATGCCGATCCCCTGTGGGGAACGACAGTAGAAGAAGCTGGCCGCTACCTGCGGGAAAAAGAAGGAAAACGGGGGGTTCGCTCCATCCTGCGCATCGGGCCGGCCGGGGAAAAAATGGTGCGCTTTGCCGGCATAAATGTCGATACCTACCGGCATTTCGGCCGTTTAGGAGCAGGAGCCGTTTTTGGCAGCAAAAACCTGAAAGCGCTGGTAGTAAGCGGGGACAACTATTATCCTATTCCCGAACCGCACTTTAAAACCTACCGTCAGGTATACCGGGAAATATATAAGCAGGTTACCAGCACTGAAATCATGGAAAAATACCATGGCCTGGGGACTCCGGCTAATGTTCTGCCCCTTAATGACCTGAAGGCTCTGCCTACCCGCAACCTGACGGCCGGCAGTTTTGAATTTGCCGAAGAACTTTCGGGGGAAGCCTTTGCTGAAGAAACCCTGGTGCGCAAAATGGCCTGTGTCGGCTGTCCGGTAGGCTGTATCCACATCGGCCAGTATCGCACCATGTTTGACCAGTACAGCCATGAATACGCCTCCAATGCCTTAAGCTAC
The DNA here is from genome assembly GCF_900129805.1 of Thermosyntropha lipolytica DSM 11003. Lineage (GTDB taxonomy): Bacteria > Bacillota > Syntrophomonadia > Syntrophomonadales > Syntrophomonadaceae > Thermosyntropha > Thermosyntropha lipolytica. The sequence continues at coordinate 19,013 of NZ_FQWY01000030.1, read as the reverse complement.
GACTATGAACCTATTTATGCCCTGGGAAGCTTTATCGGCACCCGGACCAAAGCCGAATTCTTCCGCCTGCTCGAAAAAGTGGAAAACTACGGACTAGATGCCCTTTCCACCGGAGTTTTAATGGGCTGGATGACCGAAGCCTATCAAAACAGCCTGCTCAAAGAAGAAGAAATCGGAACCAGCCTCGATTTCGGCTATACCGAGGGCTATCTCAAGGTTATAGAAAATCTCATTCACAGCGAAAACGACCTTTACCAAACCTTGCGCCTGGGGGTAGAAGCTGCCGCCAGCCGCTACGGAGGTTTAGACTATGCCATGGCCCTGGGGAGACATGAAATGACCGGCTATCATACCGGCTATGGAGCCGTTCTGGGCCAGGCCGTAGGTGCCAGACACTCCCACCTGGACAATGCCGGCTATGCCGTAGACCAGAAATACAGCATTGAAGACCGAGATCAGTTTGTGGATGCCATATTCCATGAAGAAGTCATGCGCTGTCTCTTAAACAGCCTTATAATCTGCCTTTTTGCCCGCAATGTATATACCATGGAAACCATAGAAAAAGCCTTCCAGGCTATCGGGCGCAGCATAAGTAAGGAGGAGCTCTCCTCCACTTCCCGCCGCATACTTAAACTTAAACTGGAGATAAAAACCAAAATGGGCTTTGACTTTAGAAAACTTCGTTTCCCCCGCCGCTTTTTCGAAACCGAATACCACGGCGGCCGCATGGACCCACAGATAATGCAGGACCTCCTTAACCGCTACATCATGCGGGTAGAAAAGCTTATGCAGGAATAAATTTTCATTTGGGGACGGTTCTTTTTTTAAAATCTATTACGATTCGTAAAAACTCTCAAATACTCCTCCAATAATCCCCAATACTCTCTACCATCTCCCGACTATTCCGCCTCTTTCCAAAATCAAACCCATCCTCCACCCCAAACAAAATCTTTCGTTTCGAAACACTTTTTAAATTTGGAACCGTCCCCAATTTAAAATCTATTACGATTCGAAATATCCCCGATCTCCTCCCCTAAAATCACCTTTCTCCCTCCTCATCTTTCTTTAACCTCATTGCTTTGCGCAGCATATAACGGCTCATCCCGGTTATTTCAATAATCATCTTGTCAGACAATCCCGTCTTCTTCTTAAATTCCCGCAAAATATAGAGCTTATCCTCATAATCTAGCAAACCACTTCTACTCAACAGCTTTCTCTCCTGCAGCATCTGCTCCCATAATAAAACCGCCTCTTTTTTGTCCATAGGTTCCTCCAAAAAAGCAAAATCCTCTTCCAACGGTTGATTCATAAACTCCACGTATTCCCTCCTAGCATCTCTTCCCCCTTCCCCCAGCAACTCCCAAAGCATGTCAGTATCTACGATCCTGCAGAAAGGATCATTTTCATCCAGATAACACCCATAGCTGCTCCACCTGTAATCACCCGGATGCTTAACCAATCCTGCCTTTACCGGATTCTGATGGATATAGCGGGCTAAAGTCAAAAAATACCGATCATCTTCTACATTTTGACTTTTAAACCTGTCGTAAAAAAGATGCCCTATTCTTTCATACTTCTTATTAAAATACGCAACATAACTTACCGTTATCCTTTTCATAATATCTGACAGATCCGCCTGCTGCTCTCCCAGCATCAAATGTATATGATTATTCATCAAACAAAAAGCATAAACACAAAACCCCTGCTGTTTTTTCTTAATCTGCAGAGTAGAAAGAAAACGTAGCCTATCCTCGTCATCCAAAAAGATAGGCCTTTTCTCATTCCCACGCAGAATAACATGATAACATCCACTCTGGCTCTTAATCCTCCTGCTCCGCGGCACCTTATCTCCCCCTTTTTTTCATTTGGGGACGGTTCTTTTTTTAAAATCTATTACGATTCGTAAAAACTCCTTAATACTCCTTAATACTCCTCAATACTCCCCAATACCCCCAATAATCTCTGCCATCTCCCGCCTATTCTGCCCTTTTTAAAATTAAAATCATCTCCTACGATTTTACTCCGAGATTTTACTCCGATAACTCTTTAAACATCCTTTCCTGCCTCTTTCTAAAACCAAACCCATCCCCTACCCCAAACAAAATCTTTCGTTTCGTAACACTTTTTAAATTTAGAACCGTCCCCAATTTAAAATCTGTTACGATTCGAAATATACTCCAACTGACCCCTCCCTCAAAGATCCCGGAAAGCTTCGCCCCTTTCTCCCATAGCCTTTACTTTTTCCACAATCAGATCCCGCAGTTTTTCCGGTTTGCGAAGCCTGGTATAGCTCCGGGAAGGGTCCAGGGCAAAAGAAGTTAAAATCGCCTTGAGGGTAGCAGCATCAAAAGAAGCCAGTGCTTCATAAAGTCCGACACTTCCTTTATCATAGTAAACCTTAAACGGATCAAAGCCCTCCGGCACCTCTGCTTTCGCTTTCTTCCTGCTTTTTACCCCCTTTTCCTTCACTTCCGCCAGAAACTCCTCAAAAGGCACCGCCAGCCTTTTGGCCAAACTCCGGTTCCTTTCCACTTCTTCCGCCAAAAGCCGCAAAAAATCGGCCATGGCTCCGGCCAGATCTTTAGACATATGCCAAAACCTCCTCTGCTAAAGCCTTGTACTCCTCATAAGGCCTTTTATAGCCGTATTTATCCTCTAATCCCGCAAACGAGTGGTTAAAATCCATTACCGCTGCCGACTGGTTATTTTCCGGAATCACTGTATCAAAAACCCGCCGGTAGCCTCCCTGTCCTGCCTGGGCCCGGAGCAGCCTGAGCTGGCTTTTATGCACATTTGACTGCACCCGAAACTTGCTTACCACTATGCCCAAAGGCTCCAGACCAATCCCCGTTTTTTTCTTCAATTTTTCCACCCGGTTTATAATCTGGGGAATGCCGTAAGTAGAAAGGATGTCGGGAATGACCGGTATCAGGTAATAATCGCTCATATACAGCGCATTGCGGGTTATGAATCCCAAATCAGGCGGGCAGTCAATAAGCACCAGATCATAGCAGTGCAAAACCTCTTCAAGCCTTTCTTTAAGCAGGGAAGGCCGGAAAACATGTTCATAATCATGCCTCCGGTACAAAAACTCTTCCTGAAACTCGATCAAATCCAGGCTGGAAGGCAAAAGATGCAGGTTGTCGATTCCGCCTCCTATGTTGGAAACCTTTTTCACAATCGCTTCTTGCGGGGAAAAAACCTGGTATTTATCCACCTCATCCTTGAAAATCCCCAGAAGCGTCTGGCCCTTTACATTCCTTCGTTTCCATTCCTTTTCGCTCATAAGGGCCACCGTGGCATTAGTCTGCGGGTCAGTATCTATGATCAAAACCTTAAGTCCGTGCCAAAGGCTAAAAAACTCCCCCAAAGCTACCGTAAGCGTAGTTTTTCCCACTCCGCCCTTCAAATTGATCAAACTTATAACTCTCGGCATTATTTTCACCTCAAAACCAGTTTCCGTAAACTGCTCCCTTTAAATCTTCGCAACCATACACCCCAACCAAATAAAGAAAATCCCGATACAGTTATATTTTACCACACTTTTTCATTTGGGGACGGTTCTTTTTTTAAAATCTATTACGAATCGTAAAATCCCCTTAAAATTCCCTTGCCAAACTATCTATATCATCCTGAAAAAATCCTCCATCTCCTCTCTAAAAACTTCCCCCCCCCACTTCTCTTAAAATAAACTCCTTATCCCTATCCCCCCTTCCCTATAACCTGCCCAAAGCCTCCGGCTGCTTCTTATTCTCCCATCCATTTTTTATTTTCCCCTCCATTACCTCATCCTTTATCCTGCCCTTTCTCCTCTCCTTATCCCGTCTCCCAATCCCCGATAACCCCGCCGGAAATCCTCATCCCCCCGTAAAATCCCCATTTTTACTGCTTCCCCTGCTTATCTCCCATTGTAAATATGCCGACAAAATCTTTCGTTTCGTAATACTTTTTAAAAATAGAACCGTCCCCAATTTAAAATCTGTTACGATTCGTAACACCCTCCTCTTTTCCCGCACCCCTTCCCCCACAACCCTCCTTCCAGAACATCCCCTCCCTCTCCTCTTCCCTCCACAAACCCACCCCATATCCCCCCTTCCTCTCTTCCCCCACAACCTCTTTCCCCACAATTCTCTCCCAGAACTCCCCCTCACCCCCATCCCCAAATAAAAAAAGGAACCGCTTTAGCGATTTCTCTCGCTTTGCGGTTCCTCTGTTTGCCGCCATCACCTTGGAGGCGGTAATCATCTCATTTTTTCACCATATCGCCACTTTCTTCTTTAAGAAAACTGCCGTTCACCCATTCCTCATTACCCATTACCTATTATTACCTATTACCTTCACTATTACCTATTACCCATTAAACATTATCCATTATCCACTTTATCCATCAACCATTCACCATTACTCATAGCCATTTCCCCCGCCCCTGCTACCTGCTACCTGCTACCCGCTACCCGCCCCCGCTACCCACTCGCCTCTAAATTCCTCACTCACGTAAATCCCCCTACTTCCTCACCACCCCACCGGTAATCTGGTACAACCGGTTATCGATGAGGACCATGCCGTCTCCCGGCATTTTGGTATTGTAGTGCCAGAAGAAAAGGGTAAGGGGGGTGCCTGCCCTTTCCGCCTTGGGCGAACGGTAGGCAGTCACCAGATACTGATAAGGCCGTTTTTCCTTCTCTTTTACTTCTCCCTTAAGTTCCGCCTCCAGGGTATAGGAAGATTCCCGCAGTCCGAAATAGCTCAAGGTAAGCGAGCTGTAGACTACTACCTCCCAGGTACCCGCCTCCGGGCTGGCAAAGGAAAGCTCAACTTCCGAATTCGTCGCCACTTCTCCTACCCCGGCATAATTGCTCACCTTGTGTTCTCCCGTCGGGGACACGACATGCATCCTGGCCCGTCCTTTTTCCCCCACCTGCAAACGCAAAACCAGCTCCTCCATGCCTTCCGGCACCTTTATGAAATACCTTTTAAACCCTCCGGCAGCCAGCCTTCCTTCTACCAGCAACCTTTTATCCTCCCCAGCTGCCAAATCATACGGCACCGCCACCGTCTGCAGGATAAACGCATCCCAGCCTACGGTTTCATAATCATCAGCCACCACAAAATGGCTGTAAAGCCCGGGCTGATCAGGTATCCGGTACTGCATGGTAAAACTCCGCTCCCCATAAGGAGCCAGCTTCAAACTGTACTGCTCAGGCTGCATAAAAGTTCCCAGCCCGCCAATGGCCAAACTCCTGGTTTCCCCCACATAGCTCTTGAGCCTGATCTCCAGTTTGCCGGGTATAAATTCCCGGGTATAAAATCCGTATCCTTCTTCTCCCCTGACATCCTTCTGCATCATAACATAAGCCTGCGGCCGCTCCTTCTTATTCTTAAGCTCGCGCCAGGAATTATAGAGGTTTACCGCGCCAAATCCCTGCTCAGCTGCCTGATAGCCCGGCAACTCCACCGTCCCCGCCAGCAGGCTGTGGTAAACCAGAACCGGATCATGGCGGTAGAGCTTATCCCGCATCGCCTGCAGAAGGAGAGCCGCCCCCCCTGCCACATGGGGAGCCGCTATGCTGGTTCCCTCCACCAGCTTATAAGGGCTTCCGCTCCACAGAGGATAGGTGGTATAAGCACTTCCCGGAGCCACCACCAGCGGAGTAGCCATCCCGTCACTTCCCGGCCCGGCCGAGCTGAAATACCAGATAAGCGGCTCTTCAATCGCCAGGCCATAATCATGGGCAAGCATCTCCGGGGTAACATAAGCCCCCACGCTTATAACCCCGCCTATCGCCGCCGTCTGAGCCACCGTTCCCAGTCCCGGCCCCTGGTTGCCGGCCGCCATACAGATAATCATCCCGTATTTATAATGCATTTCCCCGGCTATCCGCCTTATGTAATCCTTCTGCTCTTTGCTCAAACTGTACTGCCCCATGCTTATTACCGCAATCCGCGCCCCGGCATCCGCAGCTCTCTTCAAGGCCTCTTCCAGCTGGCTTAAATAGGCAACCCCCATGCTGTTCATAACCTTTATCGCCATAATCTGCGCTCCCGGAGCTATCCCTTTGACCGCACCGCTGGCTGCAGCCACCCCGGCTACCGCCGTGCCGTGCCCCAGGCTGTCAAAACCCAGAACCGCATACCTCTTCTCCCCCGGCACCTCGGCTGCTACCAGGTTAAACGGCCGGCTTCCTGCGGGCAGGGAAATCACCTGATATTCCTCACTATATTTTTTAAGCCCTATTTCATCATTAATCTGCCCATCGCCATTAGTATCAATATACAAAGTATCGTAATATCCCGCATACTTCGCAGCCGCTGCCACCACTAAAATCTTATCCCCCGGCAGTTCCTGGCGCACGGCTGCCGGCAGGGAATAGGCATTTAAATAGCCCCAGATAAAATAGTCATCTTTATTTTCTATCCCCCGCACATCAACCTTGCGGCCGTCAACGGTTATAAAGCCATTCTCCGCCCGGCCGTAATAATTAAGGTGAACCTTGCCTTCATCAGTCAGGTCGATAAAATCAAACAGCTTGACAAACCCGTCTTCAGTCTGCATGAGATCAGGGTGCCCTGGATCCACTCCGCTGTCAATGACGGCAATAAGTATCCCCCGTCCATTGGCCCCCGTTTCCTTGCGCAGAAGATCGGCATACATAGCCCTTCTCGTCCAGTCAAGACTTCCTGCCGGGTTTGCAATCCCGCCTTCCTTAGGCAGTTCCTCTTCCTCATTCAGCTTGACAAAAACCCTGTCCTCATCCACCCGGGCTTCCCGCCCGTAAATTGATGCCAAATCGACCTTAATTACCTCGCCGCTCTCTTTTTCCGTCAGGTAAAAAAACGCCAGCTTGCCGGCAGAATTAAGGTCAAAATACCCTTCCACCGGCAGCACCAGTTCCGTAACCGGTTCTTTCTCCCCTTGGCGATAAACCTTCACATATTCTGCTATTTCAAAAACTTCTTCTCCCCAGGAAGTAGCAAACCTGGCCTGCCGCAAAGGCAGGTTTATATCCACCAGCTTTCCGTAGAAATGGTGTTTCTGCCCGGTAATATCAAGAAACTCCTGCATAAGAGCCGCCACTTCCGCCCGGCTTAAATTGCGGCCCGGCCGGAAAGTGCCGTCCGGATAGCCGGAAATAAGCCCGTAATCTACTCCCCAGGCTACCGCCCTCTTTGCCCACTCTGCCACCTCAGCACTGTCGGCAAAGCTCATCTCTCCTGGTATCTCCGCCTCTGCTCCTATCCGCAAAAGGCAGTTTACCAGCATAACTACCGCTTCCTGTCGGGTAATATGCCTTTGCGGGTAAAAACGCTCCCCATCGCCGTAAGCATAACCCAGCTCCCGCGCCAGTTCTATGTAGCCATTCGCCCAGAAGCCAACCGGCACATCCTTAAAAGAAGATGCTGCCCTGGCAAGCTTTTTGGCTTCCTCTTCCTTATGCATGACATTTACCAGCATAGTAACAAACTCCGCCCGGGTGATAGGATTATCCGGTTTAAACCTCCCATCCGGATAACCTTTTACTATCCCCCGCGCCTGAAGGTGATCAACCTGCATCCTGGCCCAGTGCCCCTTAAGGTCAGAAAAAGCAAGAGCCGCATGAGGAGATAGCCCTAAACATATCCCCATGCAGATTATAATCCCTAATATAAACCTTCTCCTCATGACTCCCCACCTTTGTCCCATTATTGTCCGCAAACAGACCGGCCGGACATCTTATTCCCATCCTGAATCATAAGAAATAGCCTGCCCGGCCCATCTTATTTTAAGCCTATTCCGCCCGAAACAGCATCCCCGCCCGGCCTTACTTCAATAAACATCCCCGGCCTTCTGCCGGCTCCTTCAAACCGGCACCAGCCGAAAAATCGCCTCTTTTAGCCAGTCTTCCCAAAACCGCCTACCCTTTTATCCCCTCAAAAATAATATCCGTAAGCTCCCCGGCCAGGCTTTCCGCATCTCCTGACCATTCTTCCAGGACAATCGGAAGCCACAGTGCTCCCAGAGCCCCGGTTATCACCAGGGTTAAGGCATAGGGATTTATCCCCCTTATCTCCCCGGCTTCCATCGCCTTTTCGATCACCTCGGAGAGCATTCTCTCTTTTTCTTTACGCTTTTCATAAGACCAGGCTTTCAGCTCTTCATCCATAATTTCCGTATCCCAGAATACTACCCGGGTAAGCTCCTTATTCTCCTGACAGAACCGGATATGGCTTAAGAAAACCAGCCTGATTTTTTCCCGCAAACTCAAACTATTTTCATTTTCTATCGCAAGTGAATTATAATATATATCCCGGCTTCTGCCAAGCACTTCCTGGAAAAGAGTAAGTTTACTGTCAAAATATTCATATATCGTCCCTTTGCCTATCCCGGCTTCTAGAGCAATCTCTTCCATGCGGGCTTCATGATATCCCCGCCGCGAAAAAACCCTGACCGCCGCATCCAGAATCAGTTCCCGCTTGGCCTTCTTGTCATCCATTTCCCGCATCCTGCTCAAAACTATTACCTCCCTTCAACCAGAACCACAAGAACCATCCCCGTATTTAAAAAGGAAGCAGGACTCTCCTGCTCCCTCTTATTCCTTCGTCTGACTCCGTCCTTTTTACATCATCCTGCATTCCATTTCCCGTCTTTTCCGATCCGGCAGGGCAAACATCTTCTCTCCTGCCGCTTCCTGTACCGGCAGAACTCCTATTCCCTGCCTTTCACGCCCGGAAGTGTTTGCCCCATCTTAAAGCCCCTGCTGCCAGTATCCCTGACGCAAAGTTTTGCCTTTTCTCCCTATCTCCATGGCCTTCCCCGGCTCTGCCGCCCGTACCTCGACCTGCTCCTCTTTTCTCCTTTAGAACCTGCCTGATTATATGCCTGCCCCCCGCAGCAAAACTTTCGACTCGTAATTGTTTTTTAAAAAAAGAACCGTCCCTAATTTGAAATCTTCTTCGAATCGTAATAGTTTTTTTATTTGTCGATTTTGACGTCCCTGATCCTGAAGCGTCCTCTGAGGTCGTCGAATACGGAATAGACGACAGGGACGAGGACCAGGGTTATGAGGGTAGATACCAGAAGCCCGCTTATGATTACCGTAGCTAAGGGGGCCTGCGCCTCGCCGCCTTCACCTAAGCCCAGAGCCAGAGGTATCATGGCCAGGATGGTGGAAAAGGCGGTCATCAGTATGGGCCTTAACCTTACCCGTCCGGCTTCCAGGATGGCTTCTTCCCGTTCCATCCCCCGTTCGCGCAGTTTTTTAAGATAGTCCACAAAGACGATGGCATTGGAAACTACGATCCCAACCATCATAATCGCCCCGATAAAAGCCGGCACGCTGAAACTGCGCCCGGTAAGGAGCAGCCCTAAGACTACCCCGATAAAAGCAGTCGGCACCGAGAACATGATGACAAACGGATCAAAAAACGATTCATACTGCACGGCCATAACTGCATAAACCAGGATGATGGCAAGAAGCAGAGCCACCGCCAGGCTAGAAAAGCTTTCCATCATATCCTCGGCCTGCCCGCCAAATTCGATGCTATATCCGGCCGGCAGGGTAAGCTTATCTGTTTCCTTCTTTATATCATCTATTACGCTCTTTAAATCCCGGTTCAAAAGGTAGCCGTTTATATCCGCCTGCCTTACCTGGTCCACCCGGGTTATGCTAACCGGCCCCTGTCCCATTTCGAAAACGGCCAGGGACGAAAGCTTAACTCCTCCCACCGGAGACATGATAGTGATATTCTTCAGGTACTCAATATCTTTTTCCCCGGCCGCAAGGTACTTGATCCTTACATCTACTTCCTGCCCTTCGGCCTTGTAGCGGGTAACTACCGTCCCTTCCATGGCATTTTTTATCTCACCTGCAATCTGCATAGGTGTAAGATTAAAGGCCGCTGCCCGCTTGCGGTCCACCCTGATCCTTATTTCCGGGCTGCCATCGGTAAGGGAACAGGTAACCTCCCGGGTGCCGGGAACTTTCTTTACTATCTCTACTACTTCACTGGAGATTTCCCTTAAGGTATTAAGGTCATCCCCCCGTACCTGGATATTTATAGGGCCGCCGCTGCCGGAACCCATGTTGCTCGACTGATCCATTACACTAACTTCGATTTTGGCTCCCGGGATGAGGGAAAGCTCCCTTCTTATCTCTTCTGCTACCAGGTCAACTCCCCGCTCCCGGTTTTTCCTGTCAGTAAGCTTGACATAGAGGAGCGAGCTGTCTGTATGTCCGCCCCCGCTCATCATAAAACTGGACTGTCCGACACTGGTAAAAATAACTTCTACCTCCGGCACTTCGCGGATCTTTTCCTCCACCGCATTAGTTATCTCATCCGTAGCCGCCAGGCTGCTTCCTTTATCGGTCTTTATCCTTACCGAAATCTCCCCGGAGTCCATAGCCGGCATAAACTCAGCTCCTACCAGGGGAACCGCGGCCAGAGCCCCGATCATGAGCACCGTTACCACCAGGGCTACCAGTTTGCGCCGTTTTAAAGCCCGGGCAAGGAAAATGCGGTACTTTTCCCCTAAATTATCCATAAAATCGGCAAACTTCTTGACCACCCGGCCTATCCTTCCTTTGGGCTCGGCTGCCCTCTGCATGGAGGCATCAGTCAGGACCCGGGAAGAGAGAAGCGGTATTACGGTTAGGGCTACCAGAAGCGAGCATATCATGGCAAAAGAAATGGTAAGGGCCAGCGGTTTAAAGAGCAGGGAAGCTAAGCCTTCCACAAAAACAATAGGCAAAAATACCGCCAGCAAAGTAGTGGTGGTAGCGATAACCGCCCCTCCTACCTCTGTCGCCCCTTTTACCGCCGCTTCCCGGGGGAGAAGTCCCAGACTGCGGTGGCGGTAAATATTTTCAAAAACCACGATCGAATCATCGACAATCCTTCCTACCCCTAAGGCCAGACCGCCCATAGTAAGCAGGTTTACCGAATAACCGCTAAAATACATGATAATAAAAGTAGCGATGATCGAAAGCGGTATGGCAGCAAAAATAATCAGGGTACTCCGCATATTGTGCAGGAACAGGAAAAGGACCAGCATAGCCAGCAGAGCACCTTTTAAAATCATATTCACCGTATTGCTTATGGAGCTTTTAATAAAATCTGCCTGGTCAAAGATAAAATCAATCTTTATATCTTTGCCCAGCTCTCCTGACAGCTTTTCTATTTCCCGGTGCACCGCCTGGCTGGCAGCTACGGTATTGGCACCAGTCTGCTTCATTACATGAATACCTAAAGCCGAATTCCCGTTAACGCGGGTAAGCTGGTCCTGCTCCTTGTACCCTTCGCTGATGCGGGCAATATCCTTAAGATAGACCGTATTCCCCTGCGGGGTAATAATAGCCGTTTCCCCAATATCGCTTACCTGGACAAACTCCTGCAGGGTACGCACAAAATACTGCCTCTCCCCGCTGTCCGCCTTGCCGGAAGACATATTAAAGTTTTCCATCTGCAACACCTGGGCTACCTGGGCCATGGAAAGCCCGTAGCTCTCCAGTTTTACCGGATCTACCTCCACCTTTATCTCCCGCGCCTTTCCTCCGGTAGAGTAAACAGCCGCTACCTGGGAAATCCTTTCCAGGCGGGGTATGATAATATCTTCCGCAATATCTCGCAGTCTTTCCGGATTTTCCTCCGCACTTACCGCCAGCTGGATAATCGGCATCAGGCTGGGATCAATCTTCAAGACAAACGGCTTTTCCGCCTCTTTCGGCAGCCAGGTTTCTACCAGCCCCAGCCTTTCCCGGATATCCTGCATGGCACTATCCATATTCGTGCCCCATTCAAAAAAAACCACCACCGTGGAGTTGCCGGCACTGGAAGTTGACTGCACCTTTTTCACATTGCTTAAGGTGGCAACTGTTCCTTCAATCGGCTTGGATACCCTTTCTTCCACCTCTTCCGGGCCGGCTCCCGGGTAAGAAGTAGAAATCATGGCTACCGGAATCTGCATGTCAGGATAGAGATCAACCGGCAGTTTGGCATAGGTGAAAAAACCCAGAATAAGAATTACCGCCACCAGAATAGTCATGGTAACCGGGCGTTTTACCGCAAACTCTACCAGCTTCATCTACTTTTCACCCCCAGCCACCCGGACCAGGGTGCCTTCATCGACCAGGGTATTGCCCTTAACGATGATTCTCTCCCCTTCCTTAAGCCCTTTGACGATTTCCACATAATCCCGACCGGAAAGCCCTGTTTCTACTTCCTTCATGCGGGCCCGGTTCTCCTCGTCAATAACAAAAACTACCTTCCGCGCCCCTTTAGCAACTATCCCGTTCCGGGGAACAGCAAGCACACTTCCTTTCGCGCGCGCTGCCACTTCCACCTCGGCAAACATCCCCGGCCTTATCCGGTCATCTTTATCCATAATCCGTACCTTTACCGGATAGCTCTTCTTCATCGGGTCTGCCAGCGGGGAAACCGAAACTACCCGCCCTTTATAGGCTTTTTCCCGGGCTGCCTTCACCATAACCTCAACTTCCCGCCCCGGGGTTATATAATTAATGTCGGCTTCTCCCACCATAATCTCCACTTCCAGGGAAGATACATCCGCAACCGAAGTTAAGGGAACCTGCTGGCTGACCATGCTTCCCCGCTCCACATTGACCCGTCCGACAACCCCGCTTATCGGGGAAGTTATCGTGCAGTTATTAACCTGCACTGACGCCGCATCTATGGCAGCCAGAGCCTGCTTGACCGCAACCTCTGCCGACTCCACAGCCGTTTCCGCTCCTTCCAGCTGCTGCTTGGAGGCTGCTCCGGCTTCATAGAGCATCCGGATGCGCTCCAGATTGGACTCGGCGCTTCTTAGCTGCACCTCCGCCGCCTCTTTGCCTACTTCCGCCTGGCGCAGTGCCACCTCATAATCGCTGCTGTCAATCCGGGCAATAACCTGCCCGGCACTTACATAATCCCCTTCCTTTATATATATCTCGGCAATCTTTCCTGCTGCTTTTGGATAAACAGCCACTTCCGATACGCCTTTCACAAACCCGGCATACCTTACCCTTTCCGTAATATCACGCATCTTCGCCTCCGCTACCGTAACCGTAAGCGGAACCTCCTTCTCCTCTTCCGCCTCCTTTTTGCATCCGGGCAGAACGAGGAGCAGGGCTATAAGCATAAGTACCCCCAACTTTTTCATCTTACAGGCCAGCAAAAAATTCCCCTCCTTCAAAAAACTATCTTTCTACATGCCTGCACTATAAGCCCAGGGATGATAAAAAGCATATTTTAAAATATAATGCTGAAGTTCAATCTTTTCCAGTTCCATCCGCGCCTTTTCCAGCTTGAGTTCGGCATTCTTAAGTTCAAGCAGGGTTGCCATCCCGGCATTATAAAGTGCTTCCGTATTCTTATATTCCATCTCCGCTGTCTTTAAGGTTTCATAAGCCAGGTTATACCCTTCCTCCAGCTGCCGGATCGACTGATAGAGGCTGAAAAGCCCATCTCTCATCTGCTGGCGCACTGTGCGGGCATCAATTTCAGCTTTTTCCACATCAATCTCCTTTGCCCGGTAAGGCTCGCGGTTAGGGTCGCTCCAGCTGTACAGGTCCAAACTCAAGCGGGCCAGGTTTATCCTCTGCTCAGCCAGCCAGACTGCCGGGTTGTTGTCCATTATGCGCACGATCTCCAGATCCGGATCCTCAACCTGCAGTATGGCAAAATCCTCTTCCCACACCAGCTCATACCTCTTTTCCGGCGCCCAGCCCAAAAGCTGGTTAAGCTCGCTATACGCCTTATCCAGCTCTACCCTGGCACTGGCTAAAGCCCGGTCGCTTATCCGGTTTCCTGCATTCGCCAGAAGGAGCTGGTTGCGGCTTATAACCCCGGCATCATAGGAAAACATGCTGATGCGGAAGTTAAAATCGCTGTTTTCCCTTGACTTTATGGCATAATCATAGGCTTTTTTCGCCTTCAGGACTTCCAGGTACTTCTGCAAAACCTGCATATATATCTTATCTTCTTCTACCCCTTTGCTCTTCTTGGCCATCATCAGCGAAACATCAGCCATTACCAGTCCTGTCCAGGCTGCTGCTGCCCTTGGGTCGGTAGGCCCGGAAGGAATATACATCACCTTCTCCGCCGCTGATTTTCTAACCTCTTCCGTCCTTTCAATATCAAGCTCAATCTTCTGCAGGGCTTTACTGTTCTTTTTCGCTATGGCTACTGCTTCCTCCAGGGTAAGCTTATCTTCCGCCCGGGCAGAAGGCACCCCCAGCAGTATATTGAATAAAAATAGGAATAAAAAAAATATCCCGGCTCTCCTTCTCAATTCATTTTCCCCCTTGCTGCCATTTTCTTCATTATATCTTTTCCCGACCCGCCGGTCAATTACAGAAACGCAAAAACCCTGCACTTTAGGTACAGGGTTTTTGCTTAAAGCCTTGCGGCTTAATTATTTCTGGATGAGAACAGTCTGAGTTGCAGGATCCCAGCCAACCTGAGCTCCGAAAGCTTCAGCTACGAAGCGAGCCGGCAGCATGGTTCTGCTATTGGTGATTTCAGGAGCTACATCAGCAGTCTTGGCTTCACCGTTTACGGTGTAGGTGGTGCTGCCGATGGTGAATACTACAACATCACTGCCCTTGGTCAGGGTTACAGTTCTTGCAGCATCATCCCAGACTACTTCGGCACCGAGGATTTCGCCGAGGTATCTCATCGGTACATAAGTTCTGCTGTTCTTGATGTAAGGAGCTACGTCCATAACCTTCTTGGTGCTGCCAACATAGTAGATGTTGGAACCGATCTTGAACTCGCCGGAACCGATAGTTTCACCCGGAGCCGGGGTTACGCAGTTGGCAACAACCACACTGGCTGCAGTAGTTCTGTTGAGAATATTAGCATCATCAATAGCATAACCTTTTACAGATACTTTGAGAGCTCCTTCTGGAACTGTACGATCCAGGGTATAGAAAACATCAGAGATTGTAATTACAGAAGGTTTGCTGCTATCAGATTTAATTTTTATTACTACCTGTCTGTTATCAAGAGCTCTGGTTACAGAATCAATAGTTAAATCTCCTTCAGTAACCTTTACAGTCGGGAGTTTATCCCATTTAGCACCAGCCGGCAGTTCTAATATTAATGTTCTGTCAAATGAATCGGTGCCTATAGTTTTCGTGCCCTTCATTATAGCTTCGGCTTTGTTTTCCTTGATTACTATATTGCCAGCAGCCTGACCCTGAACACCGATCTTTACATCTTTTACATCAGCAGTTACAGTAACAGGTGCTACAGCTTTAGCAACAACTATTTCATCATTGATTCCAGCACTGCCGCTGAATTTGGCGACGATGTCACCAGTAAAGTCAACAGCGATTTTAACTTTTACATCTTTAAGGGAAACTTCGCCAGCAGTTGAACCACTATTACTTATAGTAGCAGTAGCTTTAGATTTATCACTAGCTGATCTGCTAAAATTCATAACCAGACTGCCAGCTTCAGTTTTTCCATTGAAAGTTGGATCAGCAAATTCTACGCCGTCCGGGAGTTTAATGGTAACTGTTCTACCGTTTACAAGGCTTCCTGCTACATTTTCCTTAATTATTATCTTGCTGATTTCGGCATCAGCACGTCCGGCAATAACTTCAGTTTCCGGTTTTTCAGCTTTTACAGTGTAGCCATAATCTTTGTAGGTTCCCAGAAGCACAGAACTCTGGTTAGCAGTTGTCTTTCCGGAAATAGTGGCTACGATATCACCAAATTGAGCTTCGTCAGCGTCGATGTTGATTTTTACTTTTATGGTAAAAGTTTGTTTACCAGAATTGATACTAAGTTTATCTGCATTAATTGTAAGCGTATCTCCACTAATCTCTACGGGATCTGGATCACCTGGGTTAAGCTTATCAACAGCAGTAAGCCCAGGGAAATAATAAAGATTGGTGTCATAATTAACCCAGGTTACACCCTTCGGAAGTTTAAACTTAAGTGAATTTGCACTTCTTTCTAATGCACCATTTACATCTTCCCTAATATTAATTGTGAATACTCCCGATTCTCCAGCCTGGAAAGTCCCGGGATCAGTGCGTATTACATCTACTGCACCACCAGAAACCTTACCCACAAGTATACCAAGGCCATCACCGAAATCGCCATCGAGTTTCAGAATATTTACTTTTATCTCTTTTTCAGCACTATTAGGAATATAAACAGTATTCAGACTTATAGCAAATTTAACATTTGTTTTTATTGTACTACTATTATTTATTTCAAACTGCAATTGGTTTGCCGATAACTGAGTTAGTCTGTATTTATTACTTGCTACAGACACCTCACCAAAATTAGTTATGGCCCCCGACCTAGATGACTTCACTACTGCAGGCGGTCCATTGGGAATAACAGAAGTAAGTGTAATCGTCCCAGCATTTACAGCAGCCGTAAACCCAACCGTCGAACTATTAGCAGCTATTGCAGCAGCTAAATCTGCAGCACTACCATCAAAAACAAAATCACCTAGTGTTCCACCATTTGTGTGTAAAGAATCAACTGTAAAGGTTTTGCCATTTATTTCGATCGTATCATTGTCCTGGAGAGTAACACCCAAATTAAAATTGTATTTGGGAACATCGTTAGTAAATACATTTCCTCCACCACTTGCGTCACTTAAGTTACTTACTCTATCACCTGTTAATGGGTTTATAACAAAACTATCCGGCAATTTAATTACTGCTTTATGAGTCCCAACATTTAATGTTGGAAAATCAATTATTATAGATGCTAAATTTTGATTGCTTCCTGTACTTACTACCTTTGCCTCAGTAGCCGAATAAGTCGCCGCACTCGCTGTCCCCAGACCCACAAACATGGTCATGAGCATAGCAAGAACGAGCAGTATGGAAAGTTTTTTACTTCTTGCTTTTATCAACTTCTTTTCCTCCTTTTTTATGGTATGTTTTAATCCTTATTTCTCAGGTGATCCAGGTGGTCTTAATCTTAAGATGGCTCTTTCTCTCTCATTCCCCCTTTCTCCGTATTCTCCAGGTGATCAGTGAGAGCCTAAGTTAAGCCATCTCCAACCCCCACTAACTCGTGGCTGCTATTTATGACGCTGTATCCCTCTTAAAGGTTCCACTTTTTTAAAAAATTTTTTTGCAAATTTCTTACCCCTCCTCCTGCCTCCTTCTCTCCATCTCCATAACCAGGGCCAAAAGGGGATTATCCTGCTGGTAAACATACCCTTCCTTCTCCTGCTTTTCCTTTATAAGCCTCTCTTTAAGCTTTTCTCCCTGATAAAGGCTTTTTACCACCGTCTCCTCCCCGCAGGTTAAGGGAATGCTAAGCCCGCTTTTCAGGTTAAGAACGCAGGAATTCCTGTCCACCGCCTTGAAATCCCTAACTTCCCCCACCTCCACATAGCCGTTTACCATATCATGCTTGCTCACCGTCTTTCTCATCTTCAGGGGGACAAAAACCCTTATCCCTATGTAAAAAGGAAGCAGCTTGCTCTTACTCAGCTCTTCAGCTAAGATCTCCTGCTGTCCGGAAAGGTCCACCGCATAGTTGCGCAGGAAACTCCTCCTTACCGACTTTATCCCGGCATAGAAAAGTTTTACCTCCCCGCATCGCAGATACACCTCGGTTGCATCCCCCCGTTCCGTATAAACCGGCCTTAAAGCGATAATCTCATCTCTTATCATCTCCAGCCTTACTCCGCCCATTTTCTCTTATCCCTCCTCAAGCTTCTGGTAAATTCTTCTTCATTCTAGCATAAAACTCCTTATAATAGAACATTTGTTCTAAAATTAGGGGAAAAATCCTTTTTCCGTCTTTTTCCTTTTCTCCCTCTCCCCGCTAGAATAAAACCAGAAGGTGCGCACCTTAAAAAATCAGGAGGAGGTGAAAAAAATGGCCCAGTCCATACCGGTACAGAACGACCTGGTAGTCCTCTTAGAAAACGGAACTTCCACTACCGGCCGCCCCTTGACCAAAAGACTTTCATACAAAAACGTAAAGCTTACCGCCAGCGATGACGATGTCTATGCCGTAGCCCAGGGGATCATCGGCCTGCAGGAGAAAAACAGCCTGGCCGTATACAAGGTAAGCACGGTCGAAATAACTGAATAGCCTTAAATCCCTGATTCTTAAAAAGAAAGGAGGTTTGCCCAAATGGCCATCGAAAGGACTCTGGTCATGGAATTCAAGACCGAAGGGGATAAAACCCAGCGCATAAGGGTAAGCGGAGCGCGCGAAGACCTGGAGGCTGCCGAAGTAAATGCCGTCATGAACAGCATCGTCAGCAAAAACATCTTCCTAACCAGCAGCGGCGACATCACCGCAAAAGCTTCCGCCTACATCATCGCCCGCGAAATCACCGAAATCCCGCTGTCCTAGCCCCCTTCCCTTCCCCCATTTTCCCGCCGGCAGCCCCCTGCCGGCTTTTACACTTGGGGACGGTTCTTTTTTTAAAATCCGTTACGATTCGAAATATTTGGTATTATATCAATCCCGGCTGTCCTTTTCAGGATAGGCTTTGCCAGCCGGCCTCACCGGGCTCCCTGTTCCCTTAAATATCTGTTCCCTTTATACAGGCTATTATATCCGGCTCCCCACGGTGGTTTCCCTGTCTCCTTAAACATCTGCTCCCTGCTTTACCAGGCAGCTATCTCTTAAGCAAGTATCTCCCGAAGGATGCTCCGGCTTCAGGCTAATTCCAGCTTGCCGATCGCGCTTCTCAATCCCTGCCCGCCGGGCAGATAAAAATAAGCCTTTAAAAATAGGTTCTATAATAAATGTTGGGGTAGGAGAAGGAAAATAAAAAGCATTGGGTCGAATACCTGTTAATAAAAACAACCAAAACCACTCATAAAGGAGGTATTCTTCCCAATGCAATTTCAGTTTAACAAAAATTTGCTTTTTTTAAAAGATGTAAACATCGATGATGTCAAGCAGTATGATAACTATTATGAGATAAGTATTTCTAAACCAGTAAGTCCTCATAAGTGCCCGGTGTGTAAAACGGAAACTAAAAAAATTCATGATTACCGGTATCAACGCATAAAAGATATTCCTTATTTAAATAA
>NZ_FQWY01000042.1 GCF_900129805.1 Thermosyntropha lipolytica DSM 11003 | reverse complement strand
GAATACGGTAAAGAATTATACCAAAAACGAGGAGAAACCATCGAACGGGTATTTGCGGATGCCAAAGAGAAACATGGCATGAGGTATACAAATTTAAGAGGCTTGAGGAAAGTAGGAGATTACCTCACGCTTCTGTTTGCCTGCATGAATTTAAAGAAGTTAGCCACCTGGAAAAGAAAACAGAAAGAACTCCCTCCGGCAACACCAGTATATGGTGTTTTTTTATTTTCAAATTTTGGCTTTTGGTATATTTTACATATTATCTCGCATGTAAAAAAGAAAACCGCTTTTAGATTAGCACCTCTAAAAGCGGTTTTGTCTACAATCTGTGAGGAAGAGATCTTATCTCTTCCTCTTTGTTTTAATTGGTTATAAAGCTTTAATTTGCCACCTTATTTCTTCTCATAGCTGGCACAGTAATTTTCATCTTCTGCACAGCCGCTGTTTACATTACTGATGGGGCTTACCTGGATCTGCTGCAACTTGCAATAATTGTTGTCATAATGTTTGCAGCTGGAAACACTGCAGCTTATAGTCTGCTTGCCATTCATTTTCATGGCTTTTCCTCCTTTCTTTGTGGCATCAATAATAGTTTTTGCCTTCTCCCCAAGTTTATGCTTCTTTTTATTACCTTTCCTATAATATTTTTAATTTTTTTCTTGACATGCACAAAAAATTATCATAGAATATGTCTTGTGAATTGCATAATAAAAAGCGGGGAACCGGAGTAGTAGGCTGTAAATAAAGAGAGCTGCCGGGTGGTGCAAGGCAGTATACAGACAGCCGAACTCGCCGGGGAGCTTTACAGGTGAAGTAGAGTAGCCTGTAACGGTAACCTCCGTTATGGTAATGAGCGGACAAAGATGTGGGGCTATGGCGCAGTTGGGAGCGCGCTTGAATGGCATTCAAGAGGTCGAGGGTTCGAATCCCTCTAGCTCCACCATTGTTTTATTTGTCAACAAGGGTGGTACCGCGGGAACTCTCGTCCCTTAAGTTAGGGAAGAGGGTTTTTATTTTTATATGATGATATTCCATCAGGGAGGCAGAAACTATTTATGGATATCAGGTACGATTTTAAAGCTATTGAGGCTAAATGGCAAAAGTACTGGGAAGAAAATAATTTCTACCAGGTAAAAGAAGACAGCCAGAAACCGAAATACTATAACTTAGAGATGTTCCCCTATCCGTCAGGCAACCTGCACATGGGACATGTGCGCAATTATGCCATAGGAGATGTAGTAGCCCGCTTTAAAACTATGAAGGGATATAATGTACTGCACCCTATGGGCTGGGATGCCTTTGGCCTGCCGGCTGAAAATGCTGCCATAAAGCATGGCCATCATCCTGCTAAATGGACCTATGACAACATAGCCAATATGAAAAGACAGCTCAAAAGCCTGGGCATAAGCTATGACTGGACCCGGGAAATAGCTACCTGCAAGCCTGACTACTACAAATTTACCCAGTGGATGTTTTTAAAACTCTATGAACATGGACTGGCCTACAAAAAATATTCTGCCGTCAACTGGTGTCCTTCCTGTCAAACCGTGCTTGCCAATGAACAGGTAGTGGAAGGCAAATGCGAACGCTGTGAAGCAACCGTAGAGAAAAAACAGCTTGAACAGTGGTTCTTTAAAATTACAGCCTATGCCCAGCGGCTTTTGGACGATCTGGAACTGCTTTCCGGCTGGCCGGAAAAAGTAAAAACTATGCAGAGAAACTGGATAGGACGCAGTGAAGGCTGCCAGTTTTCCATGCAGGTAGAAGAAACAGGTGATGAAATACCTGTATTCACTACCCGTCCTGATACGGTTTTCGGCGTAACCTATATGGTTTTAGCCCCTGAACATCCTCTGGTGGAAAAAATATCTCAAGGAAAACCGCAGGAAAAGGAAGTCAAAGCTTTTGTAGAACGCATGAAATACCTCAATGAAATAACCCGTACCTCCAATGAAACGGAAAAAGAAGGGGTATTCACCGGAGCCTACGCTATAAATCCGATGAATGGCGAAAAGGTTCCCATTTGGATAGCCAACTATGTACTTATGGAGTACGGAACCGGTGCCATAATGGCCGTTCCTGCTCATGACCAGCGCGACTTTGAATTTGCGCGCAAATACAACCTGCCGATAAAAGTAGTTATAAAAGGGGAAGATTCACCCGCCACAGCTGAAGAAATGACGGCTGCTTACACCGGTGATGGGGTAATGATCAATTCCGGATCTTTTGACGGCCTTACGGTCGAAGAAGGTAAGAAAGCCGTAATCGCTTATATGGAAGAAAAAGGCATAGGTAAGGGGACTGTAAACTACCGCTTGCGTGACTGGCTTATATCCCGCCAGCGCTACTGGGGAGCTCCTATTCCTATTATCTACTGTGAGAACTGCGATATTGTGCCGGTACCGGAAAAAGACCTGCCGGTATTACTGCCCGAAAATGTGGAATTTAAGCCTAATGGGGAATCACCTTTGAAATATGTGGAAGAATTCTATAAAACTACCTGTCCCAACTGCGGTCGGGAAGCCAGAAGAGAAACTGATACCATGGATACTTTTGTCTGCTCTTCCTGGTACTTTAATCGCTACTGCAGTCCCCATGAAACTGAAGTGCCTTTTGATAAAAAAGCTGTTGACTACTGGATGCCAGTTGACCAGTACATAGGGGGAGTTGAACATGCTATACTGCACCTTATGTACGCCCGTTTCTTTACCAAGTTCTTATATGACATAGGAATGCTTTCCTGTGTAGAGCCTTTTACCAATCTTTTAACCCAGGGCATGGTTTTAAAAGATGGTTCTAAAATGTCTAAATCCAAAGGCAATGTGGTAAGCCCGGAAGAAATAATAAATAAATACGGTGCTGATACTGCCCGTCTCTTCATACTTTTTGCTTCCCCTCCGGAAAAAGACCTGGAGTGGAGCGATCAAGGAGTAGAAGGGTGCTACCGCTTCCTTAACCGCGTATGGCGCACAGTAACCAGTTATGCTGATAAAATAGCCTCAGTAGATCTGCCGGATAAAAGTGAAGTTTTCGACCGGGAAGCTAAAAAACTGCATTATAAAACCCATGCCACCATTAAGAAAGTAACAGAAGATATTGAAGAAAGGTTCAACTTCAATACGGCCGTAAGTGCTATTATGGAACTTTCCAACACTTTAAATGACTATGCCCATGGGGAAACGCAGAACCTGAAAGTAATAAAAGAGGCTATAAATGCTATGCTCTTGCTGTTAAGCCCATTCTGCCCCCATATCTGCGAAGAGCTGTGGCATTTGATCGGGAATCAAAACAGCATCCATCTGGAAAGATGGCCGGAGTATGATCCCGAAGCCCTGATACAGGAGGAAATAGAAATTGTCATCCAGATAAATGGAAAAGTTCGCGATAAGATAAATGTAGCACCTGATATTGGGGAAGAAGAATTAAAACAGAAGGTAACTGAACATCCGCGTATAAAAGAATTGACAAAAGATAAGAAAATCGTAAAAATTATAGTGGTGCCGCAAAAATTGGTGAATATTGTAGTTAAATAGGCAGCAACTTTGTTGCTATATATTTACACCCCAGGGTTGGGTGTTTTCACCCACCCCTCCCCCTTTTTCCAGCATTAAAAAACAGGGGATTTTCCCCTGTTTTTATTTCTTACTTAATTTGGCTCAAAGACAGCCTGGGTGCATGACCCCACAGGCTTTCCAGATTATAATATTCCCTTTCCTGCTCGCGGAATATATGCAGGATGATAAATCCATAATCTAAAACTACCCAGGTCCCTTCTCGCAAGCCCTCCTTGCGCAGAGGAGTTATCCCGTAGGTTTCTAATTCCGTGATCACATTTTCAGCAATGCTTCGCACATGCAAGTGACTCCTCCCACTTACAATAACAAAATAATCAGCCAGTATGGTAAGGTCTTTTACTTCCAATATGGATAAATCAAAACCCTTTCCATCCAGACAGGCCTCGACCAGCGTCTTAAGCACCTCATTTTTGTTATAAGCCAACCACACTTCCTCCTTAAAATTTTTAATATTTTTTGCCAAGTAGCCATCAATTATTATATTAGCATAATTTGCAGATTCCCGGGATCATTAATTTTAAACCCCCGTCACTTCAGCTTTTGTAAAAAAATATTCCTTACTATAACCGTACGGGGATGAATTATCCTCCCCTTTTCCATACAGTAGCAGATAGTCGATTCCAGAGCATAGAGCATAGCCTGATCTAAGTTTCTCTCCGTCAAGCATCTTAGCCTTTCAATACCGGGAAAATCCCGTCCGGGTTCAATCATATCTGCCAAAAAAATGACTTTATCCAGGGTACTCATCTTAATATCCCCCAGGGTATGACGGGCAACCGCATTTAATATTTCAGGATCCTCAATCTTCAGCTCCTTTTGTACCAGAAAAGCTCCCACCGGAGCATGTAAAAGATCGGGAACTTCCCGGTATATAGGATCATCCAGCAAAGCAAATTCTTCCGCCAGAAGAATAAGCTTATCACCTGCTATTCCTTTGGCATAATCATGCACGATACCGGCCAGGTAAGCCTTTTCTTCATCTAATCCCAGCTTTTCTGCCAGCCTCCGGGCTTCTCTGGCTACCTCCAGCGAATGTTTAAAGCGTCCGGGGGAAAGCCTTAAAGCTACTATTTCCGTTATTTTATCTATATCATACATCATATGACCTCCGGTACAGACTGTGTTTATAAATATATTCTTCCACTTCCCGTGGCAGAAGGTATTTTACAGATTTCCCCTGTTTAATCCTTTCTCTTATCTCACTGGAAGATATATCCATGCCCGGCATTTCCAGAATATAAAGTTTTGGCTGCAGTAAAGGAAGCAAACCTTCTTTTTCCCAGAAACTAGCGGGAATAACATAACCGGGACGGCTAACAACGACAAAACTGCACAGGGTAACTAAAAGCTCCGGTTTTTTCCAGGTAGGAAAGGAAAGCAGGGAATCAGTCCCCATAATAAAATATAAATCTTTATCCGGATACCTCTCCCGGAAATAAGCTATGGTATCTACCGTATAAGACTTTCCTTTTCTCTCTTTTTCTACAGGAGAAATCTCAAAATAAGGATTATCCTGTATGGCCAGTTCTACCATACGGTAGCGGTGTTCAATAGGAGTCATATCCCCTTCATCTTTATGCGGAGGACTGGCAGCAGGAATAAAAACCACCTTATCCATATTAAATTCAGACCTTACCCATTCCGCTGCCAGCAAGTGTCCAATATGCACAGGGTCAAAGGTTCCTCCCATAATCCCCAGAGCCGACAAAAAAACCACCTGCTTTTTCTCCTTTTTTCCTCACATAGTAAATAATAACTGCCCTTTCTTTAAAATGCAAATAAATAATAAAATAGGCTCTTCCCTTTAAATGTGAAAAAATCTATAATGTTGGTATTAAAGGTGGGAGAGGGAAAGATGGAAAAAGAAATCACGCTGATTTTTCATAATAGAGAACTACGCAGTTATATTGAAGTAGATCTCTGTACAACCTGCCCGCGCTTAGATGGCAAAGGATGCTGTGGCTATTACTCACCTGTCTTTTATCCAACTGACTTTGCTTATCTTATGCAAAAAAACCCTGATCTTCTGGAATACCTTTTTAAGATTCCCCGTATCACTGTTCTCGACTCATCTCTGACGGTAAACAGCATGATAGATGGCGATAGCTACCGCTGCCATTTTCACAACCCTGAAAAAGGCTGCATACTTGACCAGGATTTGCGGGAAACTATATGTCGTCATTTTGTCTGTCCCGGCATCGCCTGGGAAGAAGAACCTGAACTCAAAACCTGGCGGGATTTTTTTCAAAGACTGTTTGACTATGAAATATATCTTAACCAGCTGATTGCCGAAGAGCTTAAAGCTAAAAGTCTAAGCCTGCGCGAGCCGCAAAAAAGGCCGGCGTTTTTTCAGGAATTATTCCATATTTTTAAAAGAGAAACAGCCAGACTGCCGGATTTTATAGAAGATTATCCCCGCAAAGAAAAATTTGTTCTGCAAAGGACGATAAAATTCGGCAAGGAATGGAAACTATAAACAGGTGGAGGTTGTTTAGACATGAACTGGGAAAGAAACCGTTATATAGCAGATAATGTTCTGGAAGCCATAGGCTTAACCCCCATGATAAGGCTTAAAAATATCTCTGCTGACCTGAAACCGGAAATACTGGCTAAACTTGAATATGTAAACCCCAGCGGGAGCCTTAAGGACCGTGTAGTTAAAGCTATTGTGGAAAAAGCCGAAGCCAGAGGAGAACTTAAAAAAGGCATGATCCTCCTGGAAGGCACAACAGGCAATACGGGCATTGCCACCGCTATGGTAGGAGCAGCTAAGGGCTATCAAGTCATCATCGTTATGCCGGAAGGCATGAGCGAAGAACGCAAA
This sequence comes from Thermosyntropha lipolytica DSM 11003, assembly GCF_900129805.1. Lineage (GTDB taxonomy): Bacteria > Bacillota > Syntrophomonadia > Syntrophomonadales > Syntrophomonadaceae > Thermosyntropha > Thermosyntropha lipolytica. The sequence goes on along the minus strand of NZ_FQWY01000042.1, from coordinate 10,487 downwards.
AAAACTATCCAGGCCTATGGAGCAAAGCTCATACTTACTCCCGGAGCCGAAACTGATGTAGATCTGGTTCTGGAAGAAGTAGAACGGATAAAAGCAAAATATAAAGACCAGGTTTTTCACATCGACCAGTTTTGCCGGCAGGAAAATGTAGAAGCCCATCTGGAAAATACCGGACCGGAAATCTGGGAACAAACCGCAGGTCAAGTAGATGTTTTTATCATGTGTCAGGGAACAGGAGGAACGGTAACCGGAACTGCCAGGTACCTGAAAAGTAAAAACCCGGCTATAAAAGTATATATTGCTGAACCAAGTGAGTCTCCCATTCTCGCTTATGGCCGAATCGGTCCCCATAAAGTACAGGGGATTGCCGATGGCCTTATCCCTGAAATACTGGATTTAGATTATATCGATGGAGTGGTACTGGTAAGCTCAGAAGAAGCCATAAATATGTCCCGCGAACTGGCCAGCAAAGAAGGCATATTCTGCGGCATATCATCAGGCTGCAATGTGGCCGCAGCCCGCAAAGTAGCTTTAAAATATCCGGATAAAAAATGTATTGTTACCATGTTAAACGATAACGGGTTGCGCTATCTTTCCACTGAATTGTGCGGGGAAGCCAGAGAACGCAAGCTCCTTGACCGCGACTACCAGCTTAAGCCAGAAGATAAAGCTAAAATAGAAAAATACCATCTGGAAATAATAGAATAAAGGCGGGAAGGAACCCGCCTTGAACCCGCCTTTAACTATTCTCTTACCTGTCCATCACCATAAATTATAAATTTAACCGTAGTAAGTTCCCTAAGCCCCATGGGCCCACGGGCATGAAGCTTTTGCGTGCTTATACCCATCTCGGCTCCAAAACCAAACACTCCTCCATCTGTAAAGCGGGTAGAAGCATTCGTATAGACAGCTGCCGCATCTACTGCTACCATAAAAAGCCGGGAATGGGTATAGTTTTCGGTTACAATAGCTTCACTATGCCCGGTTCCGTAAGTATTTATATGCTCAATCGCCTCTTCCAGAGAAGAGACTACTTTAATAGCTATTATAAGATCCAGGTATTCTTCTTCCCAGTCCGCCTCGGTAGCCTCTTTAATCCCTCCGATTATAGCCCTGGTCCTGGCACAGCCCCGCATTTCAACCCCCGCTTCCCGGTATTTTTCCGCAATAAGCGGAAGAAATTGAGGAGCGATTCTCTCATGTACCAGCAGGGTTTCACAGGCATTACATACGGAAGGCCTCTGTACCTTGGCATTAAAAGCAATCCTTACTGCTTTTTCCATATCGGCAAATTCATCAATATACACATGACAATTGCCCATGCCGGTCATTATCACCGGGACCATAGCATTTTCCTGCACGGCCTTTTTCAGGCCTTTTCCTCCCCGCGGTATTAGAACATCTATATATTCGTGCATCTTCATCATATACAGGGCTGCTTCCCGGTCTGTACTATCCACCAGCTGAATAGCGCCCTCCGGTATTCCGCAAGACATGGCTGCTTGGGCAATAGCTTTGGCAATAGCACGGTTAGAGTTTATAGCTTCTTCCCCGCCTCTAAGCAGGATAGCATTGCCCGATTTCAGGCATAAACCAGCCGCATCAGCCGTCACATTAGGCCTTGATTCGTATATTATGCCTATAACCCCTATAGGAGTCCTTATCCGGCCTATGTCAAGCCCGTTAGGCCTTCTTACCATTTCCAGAACTTCTCCTACCGGATCGGGAAGAAGCGCGATTTCCCTTAGCCCATCAGCCATAGCCTTTATGCGGGAGGGATTTAAGGTGAGCCTTTCCAGCATAGCAGAACTTAACCCGGCTTTTCTTCCTTCTTCTAAATCTCTGCTGTTGCCAGCGAGGATTTCTTCTTCATAGGCTTCAAGGCTTTCGGCCATCTTAAAAAGGGCCTTATTTTTAAGTTCCGTAGAAGCAGTAGCTAGAAAGCGGGCTGCCTTTTTCGCCTTTTTTCCCTGTTCAATAAGCATAGCTTCAAGTCCAGCATCCAACTTTTATTCCCCCTTAGATAAAATCAGCATTCCACCCACAAATTATTGCGGTGAATAACTTCATCATAATCTTTGTACCCTAATATCTTTTCTATACTGCGGGTATTTTTCCCTGCAATAAGCCGTATTTCCTCAGCACCATAGTTGGTAAGCCCCCGGGCAATCTCCCTGCCTTCTAAAGTCAATACCTTGACTACTTCCCCGGGCTGAAAATCTCCTCTAACTTCTACCACCCCGGAAGGAAGGAGGCTTTTCCCCTTGGCTAGCAGTGCTTCTTTGGCTCCATCATCGACTACTATTTCGCCCTGGGGCAAACGGCCAAAAGCAATCCATTTTTTGCGCGCCTGCATTTTTTCTTCCCGGGGAACAAAAAGGGTCCCTAATTTTTCGCCTTCCATCAGGCGGGTTATAACATTATCTTCCTCGCTGTTAGCTATCAGCATAGGAATACCTGCTGCCATACACATGCGGGCCGCCTTAAGCTTGGTGTACATGCCCCCGCTGGAAAACCTGCTTCCTTTGCTTTTCGAATTTTCTTCTATTTCTTCCGTTATTTCATAAACTTCACTCAAAAGCAAAGCATCCTTATCCCGCCGGGGATCACGGTCATAAAGCCCATCCACATCGGAAAGGATAATAAGCAGGTCGGCATCGACTACGCCGGCTACCAGTGCCGATAAAGTATCATTATCCCCAAATCTTATCTCTTCTACAACTACGGTATCGTTTTCATTTATGATAGGAATTACCCCCATATGCAAAATAGCGAGTAAAGCATTAGTAGCATTTAAATAGCGTATCCGCTCATCAAAATCACCACGGGTAAGCAAAACTTGAGCTACGGTTTTACCATATTCAGCAAAAATCTTTTCATAAATATGTAGGAGGGCGCCCTGACCTATGGCTGCTAGAGCCTGTTTTTCCGGCATAGTAAGGGGAACTTTTTTAAGACCCATACGACTGGCTCCTACCCCAATAGCCCCTGAACTTACCAGCAGGACCTCCTTATCCTGATTGTGCAGGTCAGCCATCTGCCTTACCAGCTTGTCTATCCGCTTAAGATTTAGCTGCCCGTTTTTATAAGTCAAAGTGCTGGTTCCTACTTTTATAACTATCCGCCTGCATTTATTTAAATCTTTGCGTTCTATCATCCTTATCACCCAAACTATTCAGTATATTCAAATTCCAGGTCCTTTATGCGTACAATATCTCCTTCTTTTATACCCATCTCTTTTAAAGCATCTTCTAATCCCATTTTGATAACTGCATGTTGAAACCGGCGCAAGCCTTCCTCAGTATTGAAATTAGTCATAGCCACCAGTTTTTCAATCCTTTTCCCGCTGACTTCGTAAACCCCATCAACCTTATTTATTACAAAAGGCACCTCTTCTTCGTATTTGCGTACTACCCGCTCTTCACCCACATACAAATCTTCCGGTACCTGCTGTAAAAGCTCATAAACCTTTTCTATCAATTCTTCAATCCCTTCTCCCGTAACGGCCGATATAGGATGGACTTTGTCCCCATACGCTTCCTTTAAACGCCTAAAGTTTTCACTGGCTTCAGGTATGTCCATCTTATTGGCTACTATAAGATAGGGCCTTTTAAGAAGCTCCGGATTATATTTTTCAAGCTCGGTGCGCAAAATCTTATAATCCTCCAGCACATCTCTTCCTTCGGTTTGGGCGGTATCAAGCACAAACAGCAAAACCCTGGTCCTCTCGATATGGCGCAGGAAATCATGCCCCAGGCCTGCTCCTTCAGCTGCATTTTCAATAAGTCCAGGTATATCAGCCATTACAAAAGTGTCACCATTTTTGGTCCTTACCACCCCCAGGTTAGGCACCAGGGTAGTAAAAGGATAATCCGCTATCTTAGGTTTAGCCGCTGAAACCCGGGATATAAGGGTAGATTTTCCGGCATTAGGAAATCCTACCAGACCCACATCAGCCAGCAGCTTTAGTTCAAGCCTTATCCATCTTTCCTCTCCCGGCTCCCCATTTTCCGCAAAGGTAGGGGCACGGTTGACGGAACTTACGAAACGGGCATTGCCCCTTCCTCCTCTTCCTCCCCTGGCCACTATAACTTCCTGCCCATGCTGGGTAAGATCAGCTATAACTTCTCCAGTCGCATCATCTTTTATAACGGTACCTACGGGAACCTTAACAATCAAATCTTCCCCTGATCTGCCATGCATGTTCTTGCCCTGTCCATGTTCTCCGCGTTCTGCCTTAAAGTGCTTTTTATAGCGGAAGTCAAGCAAAGTCTTTAACCCTTCATCAGCTACAAAAATTACATTTCCTCCTCTCCCTCCATCTCCTCCGGAAGGGCCACCCATAGGCACATATTTTTCGCGCCGAAAAGCAACTATCCCGTTGCCTCCATCTCCGCCTTTTACATAAATCTTAGCATAATCAACAAACATATCCTCACTCCTTAAGTACACGCGTAATCTCATCTGTTCCTGTCTTAATACGCATTTCTACTTCCTTTCCTTTTTGCACCAAAACTACTTCAAACACCGCATCATCCTTATGGTTTAATTTCCCACACCAACCGGAAATAGTTGCATAAGGCTCATCAGTCTTTTCTATTATTCGCAAATCATGTACTTTTATATCCTTATACCTTATTACTGCTCCTAATTCTTCTCCTCTTAACATCTGATAATAGAGGTACAAAGCTATTTCGGGCTCTGCCGAAGCAAACAGCCATTTTTCATATTGCATATACCTGGTTACCTCATCTATATAATTTCTTATTTCATCCAGATACCCCAAGTCAAGATAGCCGCTTATAACCTGCAGATGATTTCCCAGATCATGCCTTACGCGCTTCAAAATCTCCAGCACTTTTTCGGCTTCCACCATCATTCCCCCTCTTAAAAAACCCTTCATCTGCCTAATAATAACAAAAACCCCTGAAAAACTCCAGGGGTTTTATAATAAGGGAACAGATTACATAGTTATAGTTTCCAGAGGATATACACTCACCTGTTTCTTATCGCGGCCTTTTCTTTCAAATTTTACTACCCCATCAATAACGGCAAACAGGGTATCGTCTCCGCCGCGCATAACATTTTTACCCGGGTGAATCTTAGTTCCTCTCTGTCTAACCAGGATATTGCCAGCTCTTACTACCTGACCATCATATCTTTTTATACCTAATCTTTTAGATTCGCTATCCCGTCCGTTTTTAGAGCTTCCTACCCCTTTCTTATGAGCAAAAAGCTGCAGGTCAAATCTGAACATTTTCAGCACCTCCTTATTTCCAGCCTCACATAATCCTTATAAGCTTCCTCCAGGGAAGAAATCCCCGCCTCCATCGTGGAAAGTATAATCTGCGCCTTATTAAGGTCTTCACCATCCAAATGGCGAGGAAGCTTTACCTTTAAATCACCTTTGCTTATAGAATAATCAGGTTTGGTTTTTAAATGCTTCAAAAGGCCTAGCAATGCAGTCTGGGTAATTGCCGATATACCTGCACAGTATATGTCATAACCTGGATCCGCATAACCAGCATGGCCTTTAACCATAAAACCGGTTATATATTCACCCTCATAGCATATAACTACCCTAATCATTTACCCTTCAATCTTCTGAATCTTAACCTTGGTAAACGGCTGTCTGTGCCCTTTTTTCCGGCGGTAGTTCTTTCTGCGCTTATACTTCATAACATAGATTTTTTTACCCTTACCCTGTTCCAGAACCTGAGCGGTAACTTTAGCTCCTTCTACCAACGGTTTTCCTACTTTTACATTGCCATTCTCGTCATTAATGAGCAGCACTTCTTCAAAAACTATTTCCTGTCCTTCTTCTGCCGGCAGTTTTTCCACCTTGATAATGTCGCCTTCACTTACCTTATACTGTTTGCCGCCGGTTTTAATTACTGCGTACAACTAACACACCTCCACATTTTTAGACTCGCCAATCCCAGGTAGGCCCTATGCCGTTTTATAACCCGGATTGAGCGGTTGCAAAAGCAAACGACCCACATAAGAGGTTACCATAAAAATATTTCTTAGTCAAGCACAGCCAAATAGCAAAAGAAATGGTTTTTAATTAAGTACAATAGAAAAAAGCTCAAGTAGCCCTTTCCTGCAGGGTCTTGAGCTTTTTTACTGCAAAAATTGCAATTGATCCCTAAAAAACCCATCTCTCGTGTCAAGCTGAAAAAACTTATTCTACATAAGCTATACCAATATTAGCCTTGTACTCGATAATCTTGTTATCCTTGCAGTCAGCTGTCATGTTGTAAATTTCTACCCCGGTTATGTTCTTATAAGTCTTGGAAGCTTCGGCTACTGCTGTTTCCACAGCATCCTGCCAGCTTTTTTTAGATTCTGCTACCAGTTCAGCTACTTTAACGTGCAAAACCTATCCCTCCTTTGCCTTTTTACCTCTATTTTTTCTCCCGGCAAGGAGTTTTATTCAAGTATCGCTTTCAGTTTATTTATAGCAGCTTTTTCAATGCGCGAAACCTGCACCTGAGAAACTCCTAGATTTTGAGCAATAGCCGCCTGAGTTTCATCTTTGAAAAAACGCCTGATAATAACTTCTCTCTCTCGCGGATCAAGCCTTTCCATAGCTTCCCGGAGGGCTATATGCTCCAGCAAAACCGTATTGCTCTCATCGACGGGAATTTTATCTATAAGCGAAAGCTGCTCTTTTTCGTCTGAAGGCATTACATCATGGATATAGGCAGGTGCCTGACATGCTTCCATAGCCAGGACTATATCTTCCTTGCTTATCTCCAAAAAATCTGCCAATTCACCTACCGTCGGCTCTCTTCCCAGATCAGCCCTCAGCTTGTCCTCTGCCCATCTAACCTTAGCATATATTTCCTTTACTCCCCGCTGCACCTTGACTATGCCATCATCCCGCAAAAATTTTTTAATTTCTCCTATTATCATAGGAACAGCATAGGTAGAAAAACGAACATTAAAATTAAAATCAAATTTATCAATAGCCTTCAATAATCCTATAGAACCTATTTGAAAAAGGTCTTCATAGTCATAGGAAGTATTTTTAAACCTTTCCAGAACCATATAAATAAGGCCTTTGTTCGCTTCATATAAACGGGTTTTAGCTTCTATATCCCCATTTTGGGCTCTTATTATCAGCTCTTCATTTTCATCATAGGGACCCGGAGATGACACCTTGATCCCCCCCCTTTTTAAGCATAGGCTTCTTTATTGGCAACAGCAAAATTTCTTTTCAGCTTTACCGTTGTCCCTTTACCCGGCTTACTTACTACTTCGAGTTCATCCATAAATGATTTCATGAAAGTAAAGCCTAATCCCATACGGGACGGATCTGTTGAATAAGTCGGCTCCATAGCCTTCTCTACATCTTCAATCCCCACACCATAATCTTCCACAATAATCTCCAGGGTATCATCATCCATTATCGATACGGCAATAACTACCTTTTCATGAGGATTACTGGCATAGCCATGTATAATCGAATTGGATACGGCTTCTGATACTACCAGCTTTATCTCCTCAATATCATCCAGGGTACAGTCAAGCTGGGCAGCAAAAGCTGCTACACAGGAGCGGGCAAAAGAAATATTCTCCGGAAGGCTTTGGAATTCAAAACGCACATAGTTTTTCACATTCATAACTGGACCAGCTGCCAGGCTGGTATTCACCTCCTTTATAAATTAATCACTTCCTGTTCCGTATCGTATATAGGTATAAGCTTGCTAACTCCTGACAAAATAAGAATTCTCTTTACATTAGGCTTGGCTCCTACTATATACATACGTCCATTAGCCGCCATCACTTTTTTATAGCCGGCAATAATTACCCCCAGCCCTGAACTATCAATAAAAGTAACCTTTTCCAGATTAACAATAAGATTTTTTACCTCCCCCTCATCTAGCCTGGCTTCCATTTCCTTTTTAAGCTTTTCGGCCATTACCATATCTAGTTCCCCATTTACACGTATAACTAGTGTATTGCGCACCATTTTAATTTCTACATCCACTTGGCTATCCCCTCCTTCAACAGTTGCTATTACTATTTTCTGTAAAAAAATTATAATTCCTTCCACTAAATTCCAATTACAATAGATAAGTTTCGGCAAACATCTTCATAATCTGTTTTAACCAGCCAGCACGAGATACTTCTTGCGCAGCTAGCAGATTAACTGTTTTTACCAGTTCCCCATGGCGGTAAACCTTCATTTCTCCCAGCTTTTGTCCTTTCTCCACCGGGGCATTCACATAACTAGCTAAGATTTTTTCGGCGGTAACTGTCTTTTCCTGCCCCTTTTCCACAATGGTGCCTACATTTTCCTCAGCTACCACTTCCACCCTATCACTTATTCCCTTTCCCACCTTTACCGTTCCACATACACTTCCCTGGGCAAAAAATGTTTTAAATGAATATCTGGCAAATCCATAATTTAAAAGCTGCATAGAATCCCGGAAATTATCATGTTTTTTCGGAGAAGCCATAACAACGGCAATAAGCCTTAAGCCATTTCTTTTAGCCGTAGAAGTCAAACAAAACTTGGCTTTATCTGTATAGCCGGTTTTAAAACCATCTGCTCCTTCATACCACCATAAAAGCTTATTGGTATTAAAAAGCTTAAATTCCCCCTGCCGCAGATTATATTCCTTAATGGAACAATATTCCAGAAGTTTGGGGTATTTTAAAGCATAACGGGCAATAACCGCCATATCATACGCCGTCGTATAGTGATTATCAGCCGTAAGCCCATGAGAATTTACAAAATGTGTATTTTTAAGTCCCATCCTTTTAGCCTCAGCATTCATGCGGACAACAAAGTTTTTTTCCGTTCCCTCCAAATGTTCAGCTACTGCTACACAGGCATCATTGGCTGATCCTACAGCAATAGCAATCAGCATATCTTCAAAAGTCATTTCTTCGCCTGGTTCCAAATATATCTGGGATCCTCCCATTTTCCAGGCATTTTCACTGGCTACTACTTTATCCTTAAGCCCTACCTTGCCTGCTTCCAGATCCTGAAAAGCCAATATAAGAGTCATCAATTTAGTCATACTGGCGGGAGCCATCTTTTTATGCTCATTTTTAGCCAGCAAAACCTTGCCTGAATCGGCATCCATTAAGACATAAGACTCGGCCTTGACATCTACTGGCTCAGCCTGAATATAAGCCGGTATGGCTAAATTGACCAGCATGGCCAGCAATAAAACTATCCCCATTTTTTTAAGTTTTTTAGCTTTGTTCATCCTCCCTCTTCCCCCTTTGACAATGACTTGTTAGATTATATTTAATAAAACAGCCTATTATGATAATTAAACGGGGACTTTTCTTTAAGAAATAGTCCCCGCCTGGAGCAAACCTGTTAATTTTTTAAAACCTCAAATTAAACTACACTTCAACCTGCCCTTATTTATCATCCAAACCTCATAAACTGTGAATTTAAAACAACTGTTCCCGGGATATTCTGGCCTTTGCTTTTTCCCCCCACCCAGGGACGAACACTGGTAGAAGTAGCACTTACCTGTACTTCCCATCTTTCCAGATTACTTGCCGGGATATCAATGGTAGCAGTACTTCTAGCCTGCAGCCTTATCTCCTGAGAAATCAAAAGCCTTTTGGGAGCAAAAGAAAGATCATAAAGCCTTACCCTGGCCGTCTGCCGACTGGAAGAATTATTAAGAATTTCTATCCTGATCTGGTCCATATCATCACTGCTGCTTATGGGCCCGGTAGTATAATTCACAGTTGCCATCTTATCATCCTTTCGCGGTTTAAATGTTTTATCTTCTATATCTATCTTATGTAATGAAAGACGAGTAAGTTAAAAGAGCCAATTTTAACCTCCGGGCATTTTTTAGTATTGTCTTTTTATCACTCTATGAGATAAAATATTTAAAGATATATAAAATATTTAAATAATATTTATAACTTTTATTTATTAATTTATATTTAAAAAACCTATATTCAGGAACTTTCAAAAGTCAACCAAAAGAAAGGAGAGGGTGAGGGATGCAGGTTACCAGAAGACAGTTTTTAAAGGCAACCGGGGCTACAGCAGCTGCTCTAGCTATCACTGATCTGGGTTTTGACACCCAAAAAGCTAAAGCCGCTGTAAAAGAACTCCGCATTAAAAATGTTAAACCAGTTCCCACCATATGTCCTTTTTGCGGCTCAGGCTGCGGGCTGGTAGTCTATGCGGAGGACAAAGAAGGCAGCGAAACTAAACTTTTAAGCGTACAGGGAGATCCGGACAACCCTGTTAACCTAGGAGCAGCATGTCCCAAAGGAGCTGCCATGTTCAACCTGAGGGAGATTTACGATCCTCATACCGGCAAACAGATTATAAATCCCAAACGGGTACAAAAGCCTTTGTATCGCGCTCCCTACAGCGAAAAGTGGGAAGAAAAAGACTGGGATTGGATGCTTAATACTATTGCGGAGAGGGTTAAAGAAACCCGGGACAAGAGCTTTATCCACAAGGAAAACGGCATTATAGTCAACCGTAC
>NZ_FQWY01000017.1 GCF_900129805.1 Thermosyntropha lipolytica DSM 11003 | reverse complement strand
TTATTTAAATAAGGAATATCTTTTATGCGTTGATACCGGTAATCATGAATTTTTTTAGTTTCCGTTTTACACACCGGGCACTTATGAGGACTTACTGGTTTAGAAATACTTATCTCATAATAGTTATCATACTGCTTGACATCATCGATGTTTACATCTTTTAAAAAAAGCAAATTTTTGTTAAACTGAAATTGCATTGGGAAGAATACCTCCTTTATGAGTGGTTTTGGTTGTTTTTATTAACAGGTATTCGACCCAATGCTTTTTATTTTCCTTCTCCTACCCCAACATTTATTATAGAACCTAAAATAAAAACGGCTGCCAACAATGACTTTGTCGACAGCCTGGCGCGGGGTTTTATGCCCCGCGTGTTTTATCTTACCAGGAGAACTTTACAGGGGGCATAATACATGACCTTAGCTGCCACACTGCCTAAGAGAAAATCTTTAATGGCAGAAGTTCCCCGATGCCCCAGAACAATAAGATCAATTTTTTTGCCGGAGGCAAAATTTAAAATAGTTTCCGCAGGATGGCCTACGCGTATTTCGTTTTTTACGGTTATTCCATGAGCTGTGGCTAAATCTTCTACGGCTTTAAGCTTTTCCTGGAAAAAGGCTTCTCCTTCCGCTTTTACATCATCTACTTCCCCGCTTAAAAATGCAAAATCAGGGGTATGAATTATTGATATGGTATACAGTTCAGCTTCGTATTTTTTGGCCAGGTCTATAGCTACTTCTAATGCCCGTAGCGAAAATTCAGAAGCATCAAATGGAACTAAAATTTTTTCAAACAACTGACTTCCCTCCTTATTAAGCATCTTCTCGCGATTCCATATGCCGGCGGGGATCAAACCATCTCTGTGCTATTATCGTAGGTATTATCGCACTTAGCACGACAGCAGTTACTAATAATGAGAACTGGGTTTTATCGATAATACCGGCTGAGAGTCCGTACATGGAGCTTATGGTACCAAATGTTAATCCGGTACTCATGAGCAGAGTTATGTAGGTGGCATCAGGCCTTACATATTTATATGCCAAGGGGAATACACCTATCCCTTTAGCTATGATTTTTACCATAAAGAGCATAAACAGCAAGCCCAGGTTCAAATAGATGGCAGATAAAGATACATTCATACCGGCTTTCATGAAAAAGAAAGGTGTAAGCATAGAGAAAGATATAACCCTCAGTTTACGTGGAATAGCTGGATTTTGCCGGAATATTTTAGATACTACCAGTCCCAGTATGAAAGCAGGAAGTACAGCATGGCTTGCTCCTAATTGGGCTAAATACATGAGCAAAAATAGTACAAGGAAAATGAGCTTTATTTCAGGTTCTATAACCTTGTCCCCGTATTGGTTAAAAATGTAGGTAAAAATACGGGGAATAAAAATTATTATTAAAGCAGAGCCTATAATAAATAATAAAGTAAACAGGCTAAATTCGGCAAACAGAATGCTTAAAGCAAGTGCTGTGCCTAAATCAGTAACAAAACAGGCTGCCATAAGTATTTTACCGGTTTCGGTGTTAGTAAGTCCTGTTTCTACTAGTACCGCATAAACAACAGCTAGAGAAGTAGTAGAAAGAGCAGCTCCTGCGATTTCTGCGGCTTGAAATGACCAGCCTGCAATATAATAGGTATAGGCAAAGGCCCCGAGAAAAGGAATTAAAAAAGAAAATCCTCCGATCAGCATACTCTCTTTAAACTTTTTCTTCATCAAATCGGTGTCAACTTCAGCTCCCGCCAGAAAAGTTAACAGGATAGAAGCAAAACCGGCTAAGAAATCGATCCATGGGGTACTGTGCAGGCCTAAGAAATTACCCCCGATTATGCCCATAGCAATTTCTATTATGGTAACAGATAAAGCTGCCTGGATAGAGATTAAACTGGCTATAAATATTAGTATGCTCATAATAAGTGCAATGCTGATGTCATTCATGGCCTATTTCCCCTTTATCCAAGATGTAAATGGATTTTGCTTTTTTTTACCCCTCTTACACCTTTCCCATCTTACCTGTCACCCCCTTATTACAGAAAATAAAGAAACTCCTACCTTAAAGAGGGTAGGAGTTATTATCTCACGGGGAGAAGTTTATTGGCTTTACCTGCCAAAAAGCGAACTCCATCGCTTTCCTATTATTTTGTAATTGTAATTTACATTATTTTTTTATTAATGTCAATATCTATACATAAATATCTAAGCGGGCGGAAAACATATTTATAAAAATATTATGAGAAAGGATGAGGGTGATGACTAATTTTCCCCTGGGACTGATAATTTTAGTTGCTGTTTCCATATTAATATATTTTGGGGCTGCTCATCGGGTTTTAGACCGGATGCGGCTGAGTGACAAAGGTGCCTTAGCTGTTATTGCGGCTATAATCATAGGGAGTTTTTTTGATATTCCGGTAATCTCAAGAATAACGGTAAATTTAGGGGGTATTATTGCCGTTATACTGGCAGTCTATGTCTGGTTGGGAGCAGGTACTGCTTATGAAAAGATACGGGCGGTTATTGCCGCTGTGGTAACCGCATTGGCTTTATTTTTGGCGGCTAGATTTTTGGGAGCCGAACCGGAACAAATATTTATTGATCCTATCTATATTTATCCTATAGTTGCCGGTGTAGTAGGCTATTTAGCCGGGAGATCAAGAAGAGGAGCTTTTTTTGCTGCCGTAATGGGAGTTTTAGCTCTTGATATAGGGCAGTATGTATATCTCGTAACCAACAATATTCGAGGCAAAGTAGTTATAGGGGGGGCAGGGGCTTTTGATTCCCTTATACTAGCGGGTATATTAGCAGTACTTTTGGCTGAGATAATAGGTGAAACCTTAGAAAGGGTGCAGGGGGGACCTGATACTGATGATAGGCCTTCTGAGCTCATAAAAAACCTCAGAGAACCTGAACCGGCGCGTAAGCCGTTAAACGAAGGTGAGGCTTATGAGGGAGGTGAGGATAAGGATGAGAAATAGCGTTTTAGTTATAATTCTGGTTTTGGTTTTTACTCTAGCTTTAAATCTTAATTCTTCAAGTGCCCATGAAGAAGCACCTCCCGGTAATTATTACACATTAGTTGATGAACACAACAATATTATTCATCAAACTTCCATTAAGGTGCAGGTAGGAGACGAATATATAAGTGAAGATAATTCTCGCTATGAAGTAGTGGAGATTATAGGATATACAGCCCGCTGTAAATATAAAGGAAAGGAAAAAATGCCGGACCTAAAGCTTAAAGAGGATAAAAATAAAAAAACGGGAATTTTGTTAGGAGAAGAAGCTGTGCCGACTGTTGGGGGCAGGAAACCTACTATTGCCGTTTACTGCACTCATAGTGATGAATCTTATGTCCCTACTGATGGAACGGAGAGCAAACCTGGAAATGGTGGTATTTATGATGTAGCCGAAGCTTTTGTAAGAGAACTGAAGAACAAAGGTTTTGACGTGAAATATGACAATAATAATCATAACCCCCATGATATAAATGCTTATAATCGTTCGCGCAAGACAGCAGTAAAACTACTTAGAGAAAATCCGGATGCCATATTTGATGTACACCGGGATGCAGTTCCTCCCGGACAATATCAGTCTAAGGTAGAAGGAAAGGAAGTTACCAAGATTAAACTGGTAGTAGGAAGATCTAATCCTAATGCGAAAACTAATTTGGAGTTTGCTAAAAGGATTAAGGCAGTTATGGATAAGGAAAAACCAGGCCTTTCTAATGGCATATTCATAGGCAGGGGAGATTACAATCAAGATTTAAGCCCCCGCGCTATGCTTATAGAAGTGGGAGCTCATACCAATGATAAAAATGATGCTATTGAAGGTATAAAACAATTTGCCGATATTATGCCTGAAATCCTGGGAGTAGGAAATGAAAAAGGAGCTGCGCCGGCCAAGAAACCTTTAACCGCAAGCGAAAACAAGAGTGCTTATGGAACAGTAATAGCTGTTATTGTAGTTTTGGCAGCTGCTCTGGGAGGTTATTATTTGCTTAATCAAGGAACGGCAGGTAAGAGAAATGGATAATTATGCGGTAGTAATTTTAGCCGGGGTGGTAGCCGGGTTTTTATCCCGGCTTTTGACCTTGCGCAGTGATTACAGACATTACCCTGCTTTTCCTCATGGCTACTTTACTCATCTATCTTTAGGGTTTATTGCGGCATGTTTAGGAGCCGTAGCTATTCCGGCTATTGCCAAGCCGGATTATGTGGCGGTAACTTTTCTAGTTTTAGCTGCCCAGCAGTTTAGGGAGATAAGAAATATGGAAAGGGAAACTATGACTAAACTGGAAGAGACTAAACTGGTAAAAAGGGGAGCTGACTATATTGAAGGTATTGCCAGAGTATTTGAAGCCCGTAATTATTTAGCTATATTTACGGCTCTGATTACAAGTGGAGTAGCCCATCTCTTCGGATGGCAGTATTCTTTAGCCGCAGGGATTATCTGCATCTATCTTTCCATGCGTTTGATGCGGGGAGCTTATATAGGTGATATAGCTGAAGTTGTGGATGCTACTGTGCATTTCGAAGGCAGTTTGCTTATGGTAGATGATGTAGTAATAATGAATGTTGGGCTTCCTGAAACCAGGGAAAAAATCCTTAAAGAAGGAATAGGGGTTTTAATAAAACCTAAAAATGATGATGCTCGGCTTACTTTGCACAACCCGGGGCAGCGCATGGCGATTATCCATGATGTAGTATCTATTTTAGGGACAAAAGTAGATATAAATGAGACGGAACTGGTTCCTCTAGCCAGGAAACACATAGATAAGGGATATTTAGCCTTTTTTATACTTCCCAATGAACCTGATAGAGAGATACTCAAACAGGTTATAAAAAATGTTCCTCTTATTGAAACAGCTCAGGGTACTGCTCTTAAAAGTTTTTATGGTAGAAAGGCGGCAGATTGATGGATACTAAAATATCAGAATATATTTTAGCTATTGTTACGAATGACATGACTAAAGTGCAGGGAGGGGGATGCCCGGTATTTTATGCCGAGAATGCAGAGGAAAAGGAAAAGATAAGCCTGCTTTTGGCCCGCGCTTTGGGCGGGGTAGTACATGATCTGGAAAATGGGGTTTATTTTATTTGCAAACACTGAGGAGCAGGTTTTTGTCTGATGGTTTGCTAAAAAGGAGGTTGATTTATTTTGGGTTTTTGGTCAATGTAAAAAAATAAATAATGAAATACGGGATTAAATAAAGAAAAAGTAAAAAAAATAAAAGAAATAAATGTATATTTTATTATAAACTAATTTAACAGCCTTATAATGGCTAAAATAATATTTGTATATCTTAATACGAAGTGGTATTTAGTAATTAGAAAGTCAAATAAAGTCAAAAAGAAAAATAAAGTCAAAAAGGAGGGATGTTAGATGTTCGGAGGGTTGACACCGTTTAACAGGAGGAGAGGCGATTTAGCACGAAGAGGTTGGGAAATGTTTGATCCCCAGGGAGTAGTGGAAAGTTTCTTCAATGATTTCTTCTATCCTCATTTTTATCAGCCCCATTATATGAAGGCAGATATTAAAGAAAATGAGAAAGAGTATGTAGTAGAAGTAGAAATGCCGGGGGTAAATAAGGAACAGGTAAATATTGAACTGAGAGATGACCGGCTTACGGTTTCTGTAGTACAAAATGAAGAGATAAAAGAAGAAAGCGCTAATTACATCCGTAGAGAAAGACGTTCCGGTTCTATGAGCCGCACTTTTATAGTAGAAGATGTGGATGAAGAAAAGGTATCTGCCAAGCTAAAAGATGGAGTTTTAACCATTATTCTTCCCAAGAAAAATGGAGCAAGAAAAAATCGCAAGATTGAAATAGAATAGTTAGAGCCAAAATATTAAACTAGGCCGGGTAAATAGCCTGGCTTATTTTATGTTTGTTTTTATTTGACTTAAATGTTAAAATAGTTATCTTGCCAGGGTGTTTTTTTTGTTAGATAATGGTTAGGAATATAAAAACATGGAGAGGTTTAGAAGTGGGTGCCTGTATAATTGATATAATAGAAGGTAGTATTGCTGAGGAGATAGGTTTAGAAAAAGGAGATATACTGCTTTCTATAAATGGACAGGAGATTAAAGATATACTGGATTACCAGTTTTATGTACAAGATGAGTTTATCGTAATCGATGTAAAAAAGACCCATGGAGAAATAATTACCTTTGAGATTGAAAAAGATGAGGATGAAGAATTGGGAGTCTTATTTGCTGATATTGTTTTTGACCGTATGAAGGTTTGCCGAAATCGCTGTATTTTTTGCTTTGTAGACCAGATGCCGCCTGGTATGCGGAAAACTTTATATATAAAAGATGATGATTTTCGCTATTCTTTTCTCTATGGCAATTTTATAACCCTTACCAATCTTAAGGAAAAAGATTGGGAAAAAATAATAGCGATGCGCTTAAGCCCTTTATATGTATCTGTACACTGTATGGATCCCGAGCTTAGAGCTAAAATGCTTAATAATCCTAAAGCGAAAAATATTAGCCGTGATTTAAAAAGGCTTAAGGATGCCGGTATAGAAGTGCATACCCAGATAGTGTTATGCCCAGGGATAAATGATGGAGTAGTTTTAAAAGAAAGTATAGAAAAATTGGCTTCTTTTTATCCTTCGGTTTATTCCGTAGGTATTGTGCCGGTAGGCCTCACTAAATACCGGGATAACCTTTTTCCTTTACGAAGTTTTACCCGAAAAGAGGCAGAAGAGATTATCCGTTTGGTAGATGAATATCAAAAGAGATTCCGTAAAAGATTAGGGAGAGGACTAGTTTATCTGGCTGATGAATTTTTTATAAAGGCAGGTCAGCCTTTTCCCCCGGCTGATTATTATGATGACTACTGCCAGATAGAAAATGGTATAGGGATGGCCAGGATTTTGCTGGATGAATTTGCCGAGATAATACCTGAGCTTCCGCAAGAAATAGAACCCAAAGAAGCATTTATAGTTACTGGTGTTTCAGGGATTCCGGTTCTAGAGCCTATTGTGGACAGGTTGAATCTTATAGAAGGATTAAGTCTAAAGCTTATACCGGTAAAAAATGAATTTTTTGGCGAACAGGTTACGGTAACCGGGCTTTTAACCGGGCAGGATATAATAAACACCCTTAAAGATGGCTACCGGGATAAGATAGTAATTATTCCCCAGGTAGTCTGCAGAGAAGGGGAAGAAATTCTTTTGGATGATATAAGTTTGGAAGACATAAAAAAGGCAACCCGAGCCAGAATTTATACGGTTGATGGCAGTGCTCATTCTTTGGTGCAGACTGTACTAAAATCACGATAAAAATGGAGGAAGGCTTATGGCGAAACCGGTAGTAGCGATTGTGGGAAGACCTAATGTGGGAAAATCTACTTTGTTTAACCGTTTAATTGGAGCTAGAAAAGCAATAGTTGAAGATATACCAGGAGTTACCAGGGATAGGATTTATGATAATTCAGAGTGGCGGGGGCGGGAATTTATAGTTATTGATACGGGTGGTATAAGGTTTGATGAAGGGGATATTTTTGCTTCCGAAATTAAGATGCAGGCAGAACTAGCTATCGAAGAGGCGGATGTTATCATTTTTGTGGTAGATAATAAGACGGGTATTACGGCCGAGGATGAACAGGTAGCCGAGATGCTGCGCCGTTCTCAGAAACCAGTAATAGTAGCTGCCAATAAGGTAGAGGATTTTTCTAAACATATTTCTTATTACGAGTTTTATCAGTTAGGTTTAGGAGATCCTATACCTGTGTCTGCTATGCATGGTATGAATACAGATGAGCTTTTAGATGCGGTAGTAGCTAAATTTCCTCCCCAACCGGAGAAGGAGGAAGAAGAAGACCGGATAAAAATAGCAATTGTCGGCAGGCCCAATGTGGGTAAATCTTCCCTGGTAAATGCTTTTCTGGGTGAAAAAAGGGTAATTGTGAGTGATGTCCCGGGCACTACCCGGGATGCTATAGATACTCCTTTTACTTATGCCGGACGCCAGTATACCTTGATTGATACGGCGGGGATAAGAAGAAAGTCGCGCATAAAGGACGCTACCGAAAGGTATAGTGTAATAAGGGCTTTGCGAAGCATTGACCGGGCTGATGTGGTTTTAATAATGATTGATGCTACCGAAGGGGTAACAGAGCAGGACAAGAAGATTGCCGGTTATGTGCATGAACAGGCGAAAGCCAATATAATTGTTGTTAATAAATGGGATTTAGTAAAAAAAGACGAGCATACCATGAATATCTATGATGAAAGGATAAGGGAGGAGCTGAAGTTTTTAGCTTATTCTCCTATTTTGTATGTGTCAGCAGTTACCAAACAAAGGGTATTTAAAATCCTGGATATAGTAGATTTTGTGGTCGAACAGCATAATCGCCGGATAACTACCGCTGAACTTAATCGGGTGGTAAATGAAGCTATCATGTTAAATCCCCTTCCTGGGGGAGGAGGAAAGAAAGTCAAAATTTTATATACTACCCAGGTACGGACAGCTCCGCCTACTTTTGTATTTTTTGCTAACCATCCGGAAGGGGTTCACTTTTCATATTTAAGATATCTGGAAAATGTTCTGCGCAAGAATTTTGGCTTTGAAGGAACACCGATAAGGCTTTTGGTCCGGCAGAATGAAAAGAAAGAATTTAACTAAAAAGGTTGACGTTAAAAAGGAAAAGCAACCTCTGGTGTCGTATATAGAGAAATCTGCTTATGATTTTTAAAGCGGGGAGGATTACCGTGCAAGAGGCAGGTTTAATAATATTATCGTATATTTTAGGGTCTATTCCTTTTTCCTATCTTTTCAGCCGTCTGTGGGGAGGAGTAGATATAAGGAAAAGAGGAAGCGGTAATGTAGGAGCCACCAATGTTCTTCGTACCCTGGGGCTTAAGGTAGCCCTGCCTGCTTTTATAGGAGATTTTTTAAAAGGAGTGCTGGCAGCTTTTTTAGGCTTAAAATGGGGAGGAGAAGTCCTGGCTTCCGCTTGTGCTATGGCGGCGGTTATTGGACATTGCTATCCGATATTTTTAGGCTTTCGGGGCGGAAAAGGGGTAGCTACGGCAGGCGGGGCAGTGCTTTTTCTTATGCCTGATGTTCTTGGTTTGCTTGCTCTAGTTTTTGTGGGCGTAATCTTTATGTTTCGCTATGTTTCGTTAGGTTCGATTACCGCAGCTTTGGTATTGCCCGTATTAGCTTATTTTATGGGTAAACCCCAAAGCTTTATGGTTTTAAGCATGGTATTGGCAGTTTTAGTTATATACAAGCATAGAGAAAATATAGAAAGGCTCTTAAGCGGCAAGGAACCTAAAATAGGGGAAAAGGCTTAGGGAGGTTTATGGGCGGCATGAGAAAAGCATGTGTATTGGGGGCTGGCTCCTGGGGAACTGCTCAGGCCTTGCTTCTAAGTGATAATATAGATAGGGTAGTTCTGTGGGGAAGAGAAGAAGACGGTATCGAGTCTATCAAGGAAGAAAGAGAGAATAAAAGGTTTCTTCCCGGGATTAAGCTCCCTTCCAATATAGAGATAAGCAGTGATATGGCTTATGCTCTTTATGATGCTGAACTGGCCATTATTGCCGTTCCTGCTCAGGCGGTACGAGGTGTAGTTAAATCTATGGCGGGCTATCTGGAAGACAAGACTTATCTGGTTAATACTGCCAAAGGGATTGAAATAGATACCGGTATGAGGATGAGCCAGGTGGTAGAAGATGTTCTGGGAGGGGAAATAAAATCAAGGTTTGCAGTATTATCAGGGCCCAGTCATGCGGAAGAAGTAGCCCGCAAAATACCTACGGTAGTTACGGTAGCCTCTTTTAAAAAAGAAACGGCTTTTTATGTGCAGGATGCTTTTATGACTACCTATTTTCGAGTTTATACTAATCCCGATGTAGCCGGGGTAGAACTGGGCGGGGCTTTAAAAAATATTATTGCTCTGGCTGCAGGTATAGTACAAGGCCTTAATTATGGCGATAATACTAAAGCGGCTCTTATTACCCGGGGCTTGACGGAGATAACCCGTATGGGCATAGCTCTGGGAGGGGATGCCAGAACTTTTTCCGGCTTGAGCGGAATAGGAGATTTGATTGTAACCTGCGGCAGCAGATATTCCCGTAACTTGAGAGCGGGAGAGCTTATAGCCAGGGGATATTCCCTTCCGGAAGTATTGGATAAGATAGGCATGGTAGTAGAAGGGGTTTATACTACCAGAATAGTTTATAAATTAGCAGCCAAAATGGGAATTGACATGCCTATTACTCAGGCTTGTTATAATGTCCTTTACGAAGGAAAAAAACCGGAAGAAGAATTAAACAGGATAATGAGCCGGCAAAAGAAACATGAGATTGAAGAGATAGTAAATAATATAGAGGGCTGGTAGAAAGTGTGAATAAAAAATCACACTTTTTTTGTTTTCTGGTTATATTACCGAATATTGATAAATATATTTATACTGTTATAGCGTAAGTTGGCATAATAGGTATCCGCACATGGAGGGGAGGGTGCCTTTAAAGTCTAAATCCGAGGGAGGGAGAAAAGAAAGTGGAAGGATACAATATTTTAAATGACATCGCCCAGAGAACAGGTGGCGATATTTATCTGGGAGTAGTAGGACCGGTTAGGACAGGAAAGTCAACTTTTGTTAAAAGGTTTATGGAGTTAATGGTCATTCCTAACATAAAAAATATATATGATAGAGAACGAGCTAAGGACGAACTTCCTATAAGCGGGGCCGGGAAGACTATTACCACTACCGAACCTAAATTTATACCTTCCAATGAAGCTATTGAGATAACTACCGGTAGCGGCATCAGCCTTAAGGTAAGACTGGTTGACTGTGTAGGTTATACGGTGGAAGGCGCTTTAGGTTATGAAGAAGATAATGAGCCGCGTATGGTGAAAACCCCCTGGTTTGACTATGAGGTTCCTTTTGAGGAGGCAGCAGAAATAGGAACCAGGAAGGTAATTACTGATCATTCAACTATCGGATTTGTTATAACTACTGATGGCAGCATAAGCGATATTCCCCGGGAGAACTATGTTAAAGCTGAAGAAAGGGTAGTAAATGAGCTTCTGGAAATTAATAAACCATTTATTATCCTTTTGAATTCACTTAATCCGCATAAAAAAGAGACCCTGGATCTGGCTGAAGAATTGGCCAACAAATATGGCGTTACAGTAATTCCCATAGATGCTGCTAATATTACTCAGGACGAGATTTATGCTATTCTGGAAGAAGTACTTTATGAGTTCCCGGTACAGGAAGTAAATATAAAGCTGCCTAAGTGGGTAGATGAGCTGAAAGAAGATTTCTGGTTCCGCGAAAATATGGAAGGGGCTATAAGAGAAGTTTTAAGTGATATACACAAAGTAAAAGATATAGATAAGGCGGTAGAAAAATTATCTGATATTGAAAACATAAGCTATGTTAGCCTCCAGGAGATGAATTTAGGTACCGGTATTGCTACGATTGAAGTTGAGGTGCCGGAAGAAATGTTTTATCGCTGCTTGAGTGAAGTGAGCGGATTTGAAATAGAGGGAACTCATGATATTATGCGGCTGATGCAGGATTTGAGTGTAGCCAAGAGGGAATACGATAAAGTGGCTGATGCCTTGAGAGAGGTAAGAGAGACTGGCTATGGAGTAGTAACCCCCAGGCTGGATGAGATGTTCCTGGAAGAACCTGAGCTCATAAGGCAGGGCAGCCGTTTTGGTGTAAGGCTTAAGGCCAAGGCTCCTTCCCTCCATATTATAAGAGCTGACATAACTACGGAACTTACTCCTTTGATTGGCACCGAGAGCCAGTGTGAAGAGTTAGTAAGGTATATTCTTGATGAATTTGAAGAAGATCCGGCCAGGATCTGGCAGTCTAATATCTTCGGCAAGTCATTGCATGATTTGGTAAGAGAAGGCATACAAAATAAACTGCACCGTATGCCGGAAAATGCCCAGGTCAAACTGCAGGATGCTTTGCAGAGAATTGTTAATGACGGAAGCGGTGGCATAATATGCATATTAATATAGGTAAATTATAATGCTTTAAACCCCGGTTTTTTAGGCCGGGGTTCGATTTTTTAATTTGGGGACGGTTCTTTTTTTAAAATCTATTACGATTCGTAAAATCACCCTCAATACTCCTTATTTTAATACTCCTTTTATTCTCTGTCCTCTCCTGGCTATTCCGACTCTTTCCAAAATTAAAAGAACAAAATCGCTGCGCGATAGCTTTTAACCATGCTTAAGTAATTATTAAAGCGAAAAATAAAAAAGTATGTCCCTTTATGGTATTGTTAACTAAACACCTCAAAAACAATCCAAAGGAAGGACATACTCTTTTATGTCTTCAATTATATAACATATAAACAAAATCCTATACACCTGTTTTTTGATAATCCTTGTTCTCCTTCTCATCTCCAAATATGGCTAAAGCTGTATCTCTAAATAATCATTTGTTACTCTATAGCTTACTTTTCCATCTACAAATATATCTGTTGGTTCTACATCACTTAAAAACTCAAACCATAATTTTATGCTTTCTGGTCTGCCACCGTGTTTCAGGTATTCCTTTACCGCAGACGGTAAGGGAACTTGGTTTTTAATTGTTTTCTCGTAGGGTATTTTACCTGTATCATTAATAGCTTTAGCTACATCTTTATCCCACAAAATTGCGTCCCCGCCAGCTAATCCTGCTTTCCAGTAACCTCCAGAATAATGCCAGAACTCAAACATAGGGAAACTCATAGAACTACCTAAAGGCTTTCCATCAGGCTTGGGAGCGGAGAAATCTATTTGCTTTAAACTACTGGCTGATACAGGTTTTGGTGCTGGGTAGTAAATAAACCCAAATATCAAAGATACAAGTAAAACTAATGATATTATCTTCCGCATAAACCTTACCTCCCTTATTTTCGGTCATATCTCTGTCCAGTATGCAGATATAAAACTACGCGACCATCAGTAACCGACCTATTATCGGCAATTAAACCTATATGCAAATAACCTTCATTAAGCTGATTGAGCGGTGTTACCATCTGAACTTCGTAATGACCGCCTTCAAACCGATTAGTGCCATATTTATTCTTAAACACAGCCGGATAACCTACTTTAGGTCCATCTTTAGGAAAATAAATTAACTCCAAAAACCATCTAGTCCCTTTGGGTGCTCTGGGTAAGTCAGCCACTATTCTGCCGGAAGGGTCAATCTTTATATGCTTATCAAGAGCTATATGTCCATATCTCTGCCCTTCCTCATATAAAATAAACCCTCTAGCATCACGCTTCAATTCATCATTGTAATACCCATCGCCCTGTAACAGCTGTTCATGCTGTTCTTTAATTTTCTGCTCTATTATTTCTCTGATTTTATTTACATCAGGCTTTGGCTGTCCTTCGGGATAAGCTATGACCATCTGGCTCTTAGCGTCCCATTCAACGATGTAACCTAACCCCTCAGCAACATATCTGGCAGGTAACATCGTTCTGCCGGGGTGTTGAATTAGGGGTGCTACATCCATCTGGACAGGTTTATCGTTGCTGTGCATGGTTTTGTTATTTATCTGCAATTTTAAAGTTTTGTTGCCTTTAAGTATGGCAGTTTGAGTGTTTGCTTGCCATGTTATATTGTTATCATCTACTCCCAGTGCATTTCCTAAAAATCTAACTGGTACAAAAGTTCTACCGGGAGGATAAATTTTGGGAGCAGTGTCCATACGGACTGGTTCAGCTTTATTATTCTTTATATCAACCAGATAATAATTGTAATTATCAATTTTAAACACTACAACTTTGTCATTTCTTGCTACAACCCCTTCATCTGCCCATGCGGTATTAACCATAAATAAGCCGGAAAAGATAAATATAAAAAGAACATAAGAGCAAAACCTCCAGATTTTACCCTTCGCCAAAACTGATGCTGTTTTCTTAAAAGTGAATTTCTTATTCATTTTTCCTCTACCTCCTGAAAAAAATTAATTGATAATAACCATTCTTTACCTGCGATAAATAATACAATTAAAGCAAGGAAAATCCTGCATGAGAAAATAAAAAATAAAATCAATTATAAACTTCAAAATAAAAAAATAACCCTGTAAACAGGAAAAAAAAAAACAAACCCATAGACAGGAAAACCCGGCCGGGAAAGCCCCGCAAGGGGCTTTCCCGGCCGTCCGGTATCAAACATATGTTCCGTTATTCAAACACATCTTCTATGAACTGGGAGAGCTGGAAGAGATAGAAGAGGTAGAAAACCCGGAGTTAAAAGTATTTCTTTTAAGCCTTTTGCTGGCGCGGGGATTTAAAAATCCAAAATTGCTTTTAAAGGTGCTTCTTTGTTATCTGGACAATATACCCAGGGATTATGAGTATCTATTTTTTGCGACGACTATAATAGATATAGAGCTGGAGGAACTGATGGAATACACGAGAGAATTAAGGCTTGAGAGGAGGGAAGATTTTATGACTTTAGCGGAGAGAATGAGGAGAGAAGGAATGGAAAAGGGAAGAAAAGAGGGAAGAGAAGAGGAAAGAAAAGAAGCTAAATGCTTTACAAAAAGGGTTGGACATAGAAATAATAACAGAGATTACCGGGCTTTCAGTGGAAAAGATAGAGGAGTTAAAGAAAAAGCTGAATTAAAAAGTACAGGGGGACGGCTTGAAAGCAAAACAGCGCAAAAGAACCGTTCCCTTGTGTTTATCGCGACGACTATAAGTTATCCGGTGATGATTTGGGTTATGAAGGAGGCTGGAATCAGGTCAAAACCAGCTTCCAGGTGGGGAATAAAATGTTCTCCTGCTATCTTATGCGTTTCACATATCACATAGCAGGGTATTCTGTGGTTAAAAGCTTCCCGGGCCAGCTCAAGGGAAGGATAGCCGTTTATAACGCTTCCATCTCTTAAAACTGTGTCTGCTCCGAGCAGCACATAATCAGCTTGGGGCAGATAAAGGTTAATACAGTCATCAGGTATTATTTTTATATTTAAAGGCAGATCTATTTTACGGGCTGCCCTTTCTCCATAGGCATAGGAACTGCCAGGAGGATGGGAACGGGCTATAAGCACAGCAAATCTTCGTCCCTGCCGGTAAGCTGATTTGATAATTTCTATTATAGTAGAGCTGTAGCTGCAGGTTATGAGGGTAGATTTGTCTTTTACCAGCTGGGATCCTTTTTGTATAGTCTGTTTTTGCCTGGTAAGTACCTGGTTTATAATGCTATCAGCTATGGCAGCTGCCTTAAGGCGCAGGTCAGGAAGTGATAGGGAGGTATTCTCTTCCCGGTTTAACTCTGCGGTATAGCTGGAAACCAGGTTATAGATAGAAACCATACTGGGGCGTATAGTTTTAATATCTTCGGATAGATGGTTCATGGACTGGAGAAAAGAAATATTATCGGCAGCTGGTAGCAAAAGGGCGGCCTTTTTTAATATACGGACTGCTTCCAGGGCCAGGTAGCTGGCACCGTGGGTTTGGTCGTTTTTGAGGTTATAAATAGCCTCTTTTACTTCTTTCATTTTACCCTCTCCCAGGCTTCATAAAGTCCGGGGACGGTAGGAAGGTCTTTTATTTTTTCCGGCACCACCCATCTAAATTCAGTATGTTCCCAATCCAGACGGAGTTTTTTAAGCCGGGTTAAGCGGAAATGGAAAGGATGGACTATCCACACCCGCTGCATTTTTTCGTCTTTTACCCGGAGCGGTTCTCCTATTTTGAGCAGTTGATAATCTTCACCGGTAAGGCCGGTTTCTTCTTCGAGTTCGATTTGGGCTTGAATAAGGGGCAAATTTCCCTCTTCTATATAGCCGCTTATGCCTGCCCATTTGTATTGATAAGAGCTTACCTGGCTGCTTCTCTTTAGTATTAGCACTTTGTCTTCATATTCCAGAAAACAGGTTACCACATGACATTCCTGCATTTTTACACCCCGTTTTGTGATTAGTGTGAATATAGAGGCTTGTATGACAAATAGTTCTTAGGTTATATTATACCAATAAATATAGATGAAAGGGTTAAAATAGTGGTACAGGATAAGAGGTTATTGGCTATAAGCCAGATGATAATAAAAGGCAAATCGCTGGCCGATATAGGTACTGATCATGCCTATCTTCCTGTTTATCTGATAAAAAATGAACTGGTTCCCCGGGTTATTGCTACTGATGTGGCTGAAGGTCCTTATGCCCGAGCGGTAAAGGAAGTTGCAAAGTGGGGCTTTAAGGATAGAATAGAGGTGCGCAAGGGAGATGGGCTTAAGGTACTCCAAAAAGGGGAGGTTTATAATGTAGTTATTGCCGGTATGGGGGGAGAGACGATAGCTTCTATTTTAGAAGAGGATTGGGCAAAAGCGGAAAGCTTTGGTCATTTTGTTCTGCAGCCGATGAGCAAGCCGGATGTTTTGCGTAATGTCCTGGCTTCCCGGGGATGGATAATACTGGATGAAAAGGTGGTAGGGGAAAAGGATAAGTTTTTTGTCCTTTTAAGCAGCAGGCCAGGAGATAAGCCTTATTCCCTTTCCCCTCTAGAAGCGGAACTGGGGCCGGTTATTTTAAAAAGTAAAGAATATCTTCCTTTTCTTCGATATTATTTAAAAAAATACCAGAGGATAGTTGCTGAGCTTAATAAGTCCCAGGGAGAAGAAAAAAAAGACCTGCTTATCAAGTACCGGGCGAAGATAAAAGAGTTAAAGGAGGTTTTGCATGGCCAGGGTTAGAGATATTGTAAAAATAATGGAGAAACATTTTCCCTTGGATTTGGCTTCGCCATGGGATAACTGTGGCCTTATGCTGGGATCGCCGGACAAAGAGGTACAAAAAGTTTTGCTGTGCCTGGATTTAGATGCTGCCGGTGTGGAAGAGGTGATTGCTCATGCTCCTGATCTGGTAATAACCCATCACCCTTTGTTTTTCAAGGAATTCAAGAAGATTGATTATAATACTCCTCTGGGCCGTCTTATAAGAGAATTGATCACACATGATATATGTGTTTATTCAGCTCATACCAATCTGGATGCGGCTTCTAGAGGGGTAAACCAGATACTGGCCGAGATTCTGGAACTGGATGATATAAAGCCGCTTTTTCCGGAAAAAAGCGAAAAGCTTTATAAACTGGTAGTTTTTGTGCCTTACAGTCATGTGGAAGAAGTAAGAAGGGCAGTAAATGGTGCCGGGGCAGGATATATAGGAAATTATTCAGACTGCAGTTTCCGTACCCCGGGTATAGGAACCTTCAAGCCGGGAGAAGGGACTAATCCTTTTATCGGGGAAAAAGGAAAGGTAGAAGAGGTGGAAGAATATCGACTGGAAACAGTTGTGCCCGAGGTTTTGTTATCTGGGGTAATCGATGCGATGCTTGAGGCTCATCCCTATGAGGAAGTAGCTTATGATGTCTACCTTTTGCAAAACCAGGGTCAGGTTTACTGTATGGGAAGGCAGGGTTACTGGAAGGAAGAGACAAGCCTTATGGAATGTGCCTGCCATGTAAAGGAGAAACTGGGGGTTGAGAAGCTTAAAATAGCCGGGCCTCCCGATAAGAGAATAAGAAAGGTGGCAGTGATAGGAGGAGCCGGCATGAGCCTTATCTCCCGGCTCCCCAAAGATATCGATCTTTTGATAACAGGAGATGTAAAATATCATGAGGTCAAAGAAGCCTTGAACTGGGGACTGGCCGTAATCGATGCCGGACATCAGGAAACCGAAGAGATAGTGCTTCCCTGGATAAGGGATTTGTTAACCAGGGAAAGCCAGGCTTCCGGTTTAGATGTGGAATACATCTATATGCCCGGGAAGAAATGTTTTTGGAATATATAGTTTTAAAAAAGGAATAGAGCCAATTTTTGTAGAATAAAAAGATAAAAATAATATATTTCAAAATAAAGGGGAAAGTGTATGCTTAAAATACGCGTGGAAAGCCTGAAACCAGGCATGAAGCTGGGCAAAGATATTTTTACCTATGATGGAAAACTTTTATTAACTAAAGGAACAGTTATTTCGGAAGAACACCTTAAGAATTTTGCTTCCCGCAATATAAAAGATATATATATTATGGAAACCAGTCCTCAGCTTAAGGCTACCAAGAGCTTTGAGGAAGCTTTTGATGACTCGCTGGATATTGTAAAATCGTTTATGCTGGAAGCCAAGCTGGGTGGGAATCCTGATTATGCAGAAATCGAAAATTCCGTAGATACTCTGGTGCAGCAGGTTTTCAGCGTAACGGATATTTTCCGCCATATGCGGCTCCTGAAAGATAAAGATGATTATCTTTTTACCCACTCCATAAATGTTTCTCTTCTTTCCATACTTATCGGCAGGTGGCTAAAATGTTCCGAGGAAGAAATTCGCCTGCTGGGCATGGCCGGGATGTTGCATGATATAGGCAAGGTTTATATAAGCAATGAGATCCTTAATAAACCGGGTAAGCTGACACCAGAGGAATTTGAGGAGGTAAAAAAACATACGATACTAGGGTATAACCTGATAACTCAGAATGAGGATTTAGATGAAAATATAGCCAAGGCGGTTTTGATGCATCATGAAAGGCTGGATGGTTCAGGCTATCCTATGGGGACTAAAGGGAAGATAAATTTTTATGCCGCGGTGGTGGCAGTAGCCGACGTTTATGATGCTTTAACTTCTAATCGGGCTTATGCGGGTAAGCTTTCGCCTTATACCGCAGCCGATATTCTCTGGCAGGAATCTTTTGGCAAGCTTGATCCCAGGATTACCAAGGTTTTTTATGACCGCATAACCAATTTTTATGTAGGGAACGAAGTAGTTCTTTCCAACAATAAGCGGGGAGTCGTTATTTATGTTGACAGGTGTAATCCTACCCGGCCTATTGTAATGGTAGGAGAAAATGAATTTATAAATTTAGCGGAAGATCTCAGTGTGAGTATTATAGAAGTTATCGATTGATTGGGGGATAAAAATACCTTAAAATAGGCATTTGTATGTATAAAAGTTTTATTTCTATGGCAGAATGTTATTAATCAGGCAAGAGTAAAAATTTTTTATAAAATTCTTTAAAAAATTGGTTTTTAATGCAGGAATTAAGCATTTTTTGCGGAATCTAAATATGGTGAATAAAATTAAAGGGAGGATTAGGCGTGAACAAAACGGAACTTGTGAAGGCTTTGGCGGAAAAGGCAGAAATGACTCAAAAAGATGCAGGTAAAGCTTTAGATGCTATGCTGGAGGTTATCCAGCAGGCTTTAGCTGCCGGTGACAAGGTACAGCTTATTGGTTTTGGCAGTTTTGAAGTCCGTGAGCGCAAAGAAAGAAAGGTTATAAGTCCGGCTACCGGAGAAGAAATTGTGGTTCCTGCTACCAAAGTTCCTGCATTTAAGCCAGGAAAAGCCTTAAAAGATGCAGTGGCCGTAGTTGAAGAAAAGAAGCCGGCAGCCAAGGGCGGCAAAAAGAGCTGTAAGAAAAAATAAGGGGCTAAAATGATAAATCGGTAGAGGGTGTGATAAACACCCTCTTTTTTAGTTTCTGTTTGCCAACCTTCATAAATTATTAAATTTTATGCATATAAAAAAAAGTACGGGTAAATCTATATAGAACAAAGGCTTATATCTCCATAAGGGGGATTTTATGTTTCCTTTTACCAGAAAACGTAAAATCCAGACAGAAGCGATAAAAGCTGATATGGGGGCGGATGATGTTAAGCTGCCTTCCAGGCTGGAAGAAAAAATAGATTTGCTCAAGCCCTGCCTGGCTAAAAATGACGATATAGTGGGAAGACCTTTCTATTTAAAAGGGGACCCTGGTCTCAAGGCTTATGTTGTCCATCTGGAAGGCATTGTGGATAATATAAGCCTGCAGCAGGATATTTTGCGCAGCCTCATGTTTTATGCCCGGGGAGAAGATTGTAAGGAAAAGGGTTTAGAATATATAGTTGATCATATATACCGCAACTGCCTTACCGTAACCCAGATACAAAAAATAGGAAATTTTTCGGAAGTAATCAGGGCTGTATTTGATGGCTTTGTAGTTTTGTTTTTCGATGGGATAAGTGCAGCTTTAAGTATTGATATTCGCAAGGTTGACCGCCGCAATGTAGAAGAACCTGTTCTGGAAAGAGCTCTGCGCGGCTCAAAAGAAGGTTTTGTGGAAAACATAGTAGTTAATACTGCTCTTATAAGAAGAAGGCTTAAAGATCCAAATTTGGTGGTAAAAAAATTTACCGTAGGCAAAAGGACGCGTACAGATGTTTCGCTGCTTTATGTTGAAGATATTGCTGATCCGGAAATAGTCAGAAATGTAAGTGAGAAGCTGGATAATATTTATATGGATGGAATTTTAGGCACTTCTTATCTGGAACAGCTTATTGAAGATCATCATTATACCCCTTTCCCCCAATTCAAAACTACGGAGAGGCCTGACAAGGCAGTTATGGAGCTTTTAGAAGGCAAGATAATAGTTCTGGCCGATGGCTCTCCTGATGCTCTTATTATACCTAGCCTATTTGTCAGCTTTTTGCAGGCTTCGGAAGATTATGTAGAAAGGCCGATAATAAGCTTTTATCACCGCTTTTACCGCTATTTAGCTTTTTTTCTGGCTGTATCGCTGCCTGCTCTGTATATAGCCCTTTTAAGCTTTAATCCGGAACTGGTGCCGGTACAGCTGCTTATTAGTCTGGCCCAGGGCAGAGATAAGGTACCCTTTCCGGTAGTCCTGGAAGTTATAATTCAGGAGATTATAATTCAGCTGGTCATTGAAACAGGCCTCAGACTTCCGACCCCTATGGGGCAGACGGTAGGAGTAGTAGCTGGTATAGTATTAGGACAGGCAGCTATTGCCGCTGGCCTTGCCAGTCCGGCTATTATAATTATTGTGGCTATAACTACTATAAGCACTTTTGCCATACCTAATTCCACGATGGTTTTAGCCAGCCGCCTGGTTCGCGTATTTATGATTCTTATGGCGGCTGCTTTCGGCATGTTTGGATTTTCCATAGGCTGGTTTTTACTTCTGGTCCATCTTATAAGCCTGGAAAGCATGGGAGTTCCCTATATGGCTCCTTATGCTCCTATGCGTTATCCTGATTTTAAGGATGCGGTTTACCGTACATTTATTTCCCAGATGCTGAAACGCCCGGTATCAATACCTGTCCAGGATAAGGTGAGAAAGAGGAGAGAAGATGGATAAAAGCAGATTTGAAATCACCAGCAAGCAGCTTATTTTTATAATAGTGGGATCAGAGGTAGCAACCGGAATACTCAGTTTGCCACGGGTATTAAGTGCCGAGGCAGGACAGCATGCCTGGATAGCAGTCCTTACTGGAGCCCTGGTTCCGTTGATTTGTATTTATCTTATCGATACTTTATATAGAGGTTTTGACGATCCTGATTTTGTAAGGGTAAGCCATGCCCTTTTTGGCAAGGCTCTAGGCAGTTTACTGGTTATAACTTTTATTTTATATATAATCTTTTTTCAGGGTATTGTTATCCGGATTTTTGCGGAAATAACCAAGATTTTCCTTTTGCCTCGAACCCCTTTGTATATAATTCTCTTCCTTATACTTTTGCCGGTATATTATGCTGTGAGCAAAGGAGGCAGAGTAGTGGGAAGGTTAAATGAGATACTTTTCTGGATACTTTTAATAGATCTACTGGTACTTTTGGTTTTATTACCTCTGGGGGATTACACTTTGCTTTTGCCCCTTAAAGATTTGGATTATAAAGGTTTGTTGAAAGCTACCCGGGAGAGCTTTTATTCCTATGCCGGGGTAGAAATTTTATTAATATTGTATGTAATGGTAAGAAAAAAAGAAGAAGTTTTTAAAGCAGCTATAGTAGGACAGTTTATCGTCATATTTTTTTATTTGGTGACGGTTGTCATAGCTCTTTTGATTTTCGGTTTTGAAGCTATCCAGCAGTTAACCTGGCCGGTTTTAAACCTGCTAAGTGTAAGACATGTGGCGGTTCTAGAAAGGCTAGAAATAGTGTTTCTCCTTTTCTGGCTGGGAGTAGGAGCAAGGCCGGCTATCAATCTGAGTTTAGCTTCTGCTTACTCTTTTTGCCGGCTGGGGAGGTTGTCTTTAGCCAGGTATTATGTCCTGACAAGCATGGGTATAGCTCTGGCTATATATCTGGTTGCTATATGGCCCCGGGACTTGATAGAAGTTTTCCAGCTGGCGAATTATGCAGGCTTTTTATTTTTACTCACTTCTCTAGGTTATCCGCTTTTATATCATATCGCCAAATTTATGCGCAAAGGCGTGATTAACCATGGGAAAACTGCTTAAAGTAGGACTTTTTATATTATTTTGCCTTTCCTCTCTGGCGGGGTGTTTTGATGCCGAAGATATTGAGAATTTCAATATTCCGCTTATCGCAGCTTATGATGTGGCTGAAAACAGGGAAGAAGGCGTAGATGTTACCGTCCTTTACCCTAATGTAGCGCAGAGAAACCGGGAGTTTGTGGAAAAGATTTCGGGAAAGGCGATAGGGGATACGCGGGCGGGGAGGGGAACCAGATATCCCAGCACATTATTGTTAGGTGATATACAAGTAGCCCTGTATGGAAAGGACTTGGCCTGTCAGGGCTTAGGCCCTTATATTGATAATTATGTCCGTGATCCACGTATAAAAAAATCTCTGTTTATGGTGGTGGTGGAAGGCCGAGGAGACCAGTTTCTAGAGAGAGCGCACAAAATTAACCCCTATCTAGGCTTTGAAATTCCCGGATTATTTACTTCTAAAAAGAAAAACCAGTTTTATGCGGTTACTACTTTGCATGATTTTTTTCACGCCGTCAATACTGCGGGTAAAAATCCGGTAGTCTGTACGATGGAAGTTTTGCCTAATGGTCAATATAGAGTGAGCGGGACAGCTATTTTTAAAAAAGATAGGATGATAGATGTAGTAGGAATGGATGAAACAATCCCCCTTATTCTGCTTAGAGGAGAAGAAGGCTGTTGTGGTTTTATTCCCTTTGTAGTTAAAAAAGATGGAAAGGTAATAGATAAAGGTACGGTGGAGATTAACAGCAAAAGAAAAGTAAGGGTACAAAGAGAAGGAGAAAAATTTATTTTTTATATAAAATTAAAAATTACCGGCAGATTGGTCGAACATTATGCTACCAACCGGCTTATACTAGAAGATAAAAACTGTATAAAAGATATAGAAAAAGCCCTGGCAGGACAGATCAAAAAGGAGGGCGTGAAGTTAATCCACCGTATGCAAGATGAGTGGAGAGTAGATTGTCTGGATATAACCAAGTATGCCCTGGCTAAATGGCGTAAGGAAATCAAGGATGTGGTAGAAGAAGAAACCTTTGTTAAGAATGCTGACATAAGGCTTGAGGTAGAGGTAGATATCCCCTTCTGGGGGGCTAAAAATTAAATAAGGGAGACCTTTTATATTTCTCCCTTTTTTATTTGCATATACAGAAGAAGGGTGGCGGCAAACCAGAAGAGGTAACCGGCAGGTATTATTCCGGAATCATTAAAGACCAGGGCAGCTATGGCTCCCAAGAGAAGGCCCTGAATGCCGGCAAAAAGAACAGGATCTGCCTCCTGCAGGTTGCGGGAAAGGGGAGAAGGTTTTAGCAAAATAAAGGAAAAGGTTAAAAGCAGGATAAGGAAAGCCCAGCCCAGCTGGGTATAGTTTATTACCCGCTGATAAAGGAGCAGTTTAGCATTGATTATATTCATAAAGGCCGGCCATCCTCCTTCTATAATTGCGTTTATGCTTTTCCCGATATGGGATTGCATGGCAGATGGTTGTTTAAGATCCATGGTTATCATAAAGGATAATACAATAAGAGTAAGGATTATGATGCCTGCTATGTCTTTATTTTTTAAATGCTGGTTATATAGCTTTAACCAGGTATAACTTAAAGCCAGACAGGCAGTTATAGTGCCGCCGAAATTGGCTCCCAGATGGGGAGAAGCTAAAACGAATATGGTTAGAGCCAAAAGGATTCCTAAAAAGACCTGGAAGGCATAAGATGGATACTTTCTTATGCCCAGTACTGACCAGGTTATAACTGATCCGATGAGTATTCCCATATATTCATTGCCTATGCCGAAATAGCGGATGCCGTTTATAAGCTGGTAGCTCATGATACAATTTTTGACCAGGTCAAGATGGAACAAGGTGTCTATAAGTATAAGCAACATGTTTAAGCCAGCCATAAACATAATAGGGTTGATACGGGTTTTAGCATATAAAAGCCAGCTTATGCCCACCACAGATGAAGTAAGGATAAGTGATAGCATCAGAAAATATGGCAAATGGTATATTTTTATTAATGGCATAATAAGCAAAACAGCTGGTATGGCCAGGGGAAAAGAAAGGAGAATTAAAATAAATTTTTCTTCTTTCTTCCGCTTAAAGGCTGATAAAGCCAGTGCTAAGGAAAGGATAGCCAGCAAAGCGTAAAAAGTAAGTATACTGGCCTGATTTACAAGATTAAAAACCGCCTGCCGGTTTATTTCTTTTAATGTAGTGATAGGCGAGGCTTCTTTTTTGGTAAATAAAGGATCTTCTTTTCCTGCACCTATGCTGTTTAATATGGAGTAGTGCAGGTTTTCCAGGGTTATTATGCCTTCCCGCCGCGTAGAAAAGCTTTGCAGGAGCCCTTCATAGCCTGATTTTTTTATCCATATCGGCATAAGCCAGGTAGAAGGATTTTTCCCCTGCTGGGAAGGCTGCAGGTTTATTATATAGCTGGCTGAGGTTTGGTTTTCCTGGGCGATAGAAGCGATAGAAGAATCTATTTTTCTTAAAATTTCTGTTCTTTTTTGCTGATAAGCAGCAGGAGAAAATAAGGAAGCCATAGCTTCCAACCGGTAAAGGTCCCCATATTCGATAACCGCTACGGTTTTAGCGGGAATTTTTTTAGCTTCTTTTTCCAGCATTTCATAATCAGTCCATACCAGAGAAGGAAGGCTGGGATCATTAGCTGTTGTGGTTTGATCAATTATTCCCCGGTCAACCAGTCCCTTTTGATCCATTAGCACTACTGGGGCCAGCCTTACATGGTAACCTGGACGGTCAGCATTACCGATAACCAGGGTGGTATAACCATGGGCTTTTATCTTTTCTCCCAGCTTTCCTACTTCTCCCCGGTTCTGGCGTAGATTGTTATTTTTAATGGTCATGATGGTGCTAACTACGATGTTTTCAGGATGGGGTTTTATACCGGTATGGCGGTAAAATATATCTCCTGCTTTTTCACCATTTATAGTTTCCGCAGCGCCAAAGTTAAGCTGGGAATAGTTGCTTCCCAGAGCTGGTTTACCGGCTGACAGAGTAGCACAGGCATTTTTGCCGCTGCGGCCGGGAGCGGCAGAGGTATTAAGCAGTCCTACTCCCCATTCCTTTTGTATTTGCCATAAAAAAGGGGTATTTACCGGATCTATATCATCAAGGGTCAGGTTGTCTACCATGTAGATGACTACTTTATCATAGGCAGGTGAAGGTTTATCTCCCCCTCTGGCCGGGCTGCAGGGGGGGATTAGGAAAAAGATAAGGGTTAATATGGCTATTATATTTATATTTTTAATTTGCATATGATTTCACCTGATCGATTTTTATTAGGGTTAGCCAGTATAAAGCTATTGCATATAAGAGTATGAAAGAAGCAGCGATTACTCCGGTATCGTTGACGGCAAAAACAACTATAGCAGCTGTAATGAGAATATTTATGGTTTTGCTTATATATGGATATTCCTTTTTTATACTCTTTATAATATCTTTTTTCCGGATTTGAACCCAGATAAGGATGAGAATTTCTAATAAGAGCACCAGGGTCCATACCGATTGGGAGATGGTATTGGCTACTATACCAAGTTTTATGCGTATTATGGAGAAAAAGGCCTGACTGCCTCCCGCCAGGAGATTTTGTATAGCCTTTCCGGCATGGGAAGGATTAGGATTTAAAAAAGCATCCAGGCTGGCAATAGCTATGACGACAAGAACAGATAATAGCGCAGCCGCGGAAATTTTCTTTATATTAAGTTTATCCTGTGTCATGACCAGGATAAAAACTCCCCAGGTAAAAAGAGAAGCTATAAATCCTCCTACATTAGCTCCTAATTTAGGATAGCCTATAGCGATAGAGGCTATAAATAGAGGAAGTGAAGCCAGAATGATGTTAAGCCTGCTCTTGGGTTTAAGCCTTTTTATGGCCAGAGCAGTAGCCACGACAGTAGAGGCGATAAGTATTCCCATATAGTCATTGCCTATGCCGTAAAATCTCCCCCCGGCTATAACATCCGAACCTAAAGGAGAATTAAGCATTAAAGGAGACCCGGCCAAAATATCGCCTATAAGCAGCAAGGAAGTAGCCGATGTTAATATAAATAATCCCTGCTCGCGATTTGTTCCCAGCTGGCAAAAAGCTAAGGCCAATAACCATGCCAGGGCCAGGGTCAATATTATCGAAATAAAGAGTGATTGGTATCCGGTAAAGCTTATAAAGAGAAATACCACCGGTATACTTAAGGTGGCAAAGATGATTTTTTCCAGCCAGGGATAAAGGCTTTCTTTTTTATTTATGACCATTATAAAGCCCCATAAAATTAAAATCACCGCCCAAACCATGAAGGTTATGTTTAAAGGGAGCCGGTGAGCTCTTAAATTTTTAAAAAAGTCGAGCTGGTTTTTTAAATCTTCCAGGGTGCTGCTTTGCTTTATAACCTGCATGCCCTGGTTATCCGGAATTATTTGGCTGTCAAAATAGGCAAATATAGAAGGTATAATATCTGCGCCGGCGACTATTCCTTCCCGGCGGGTAGTAGGAGAGGACAGGAGGCCTTTTTGACCTTCCGGATAATGTACTATTATGGGAGTTAATCCCAGATTGCCTTCTTCTATCATCTGTTTATGGGGATTAGGGGACATAATAATAAGCATAGTCTGGTCAAGGTTAAGGAGAGATAGGATTTGGCCGAGCAGCCTGTCATCACGCTCCAGGGCTTGCTGGCGCTGTTTTTTTATTATATCAGGAGCTGCATTTATACTATCTATTTCTACCCGGCTGGTATCCCCTAAATCAATAAACAGGATATCACTTAACGGTAAATATCTTTTTATATAAGAAAGCATAGCCTGATGATCAGTCTCTACCCCTCCCAGGACCAGAGGGTTAACCTGGATAAGATCCTGGCTTACATTTCCCAGCGGCACTTTGCCGTTTTCATCCATAGCCAGAAGTGCTATATTGCGATTGAGGATGGATATAGTATCTGCATTGCCGACAACAGCAACAGTAAGTCCGTTTTCCCGGGCTATTTTGCCTATCTGGCCAGGCTCATAAGGAGGTTTGTATTTAGAAGAAGTATTTTTAAGCATTTCGATATATATGTTTACTACTCCTTCGGGAGGAGGTGTTTGGCCGGTAAAAACCGCGTATAAATTTTGGGCTTTAACGGTAGCATTTTGTCTGGCAAAAACATAAGGTAGTACAGTAATATCTTCATTGCTGTTAAAAGATAATTCAGCATTGGGAACAGTTCCGATTTTGAGGCCGCTTCCTATTGACATATAGGAGCTGGAAGGGTTACGATTTTTAGCTCTGACATTCATAAGGCCTAGGGCGCTTTCTTCCAAAAGCTTATCCAGATTAGGGGTATCTGCCTCTATAAGATCAGCGACATCTATAAAATCCATCACGATGATGATTGCTTTTTTAGAGTCGTTATCAGATATTCCCAGGGCAGACTGGGACATAAAAAAGGAAAAAACAAACCAGAAAAATATAAAAAGACTGATAACTTTTTTTAACTTAATGCTCATACTGGTGGCCTCCTGTTTATGATCGAGGTTTTAAAATATTCTCTTATTAATCATTTGCTATTATACAGGAACAAAACCGGGAAAAAAACTGATAATTAAATCTGCTAAAAATATAATTTGCTTTAAATAGTTAATTATCCTTTAAATCAAATTATTTTTACTGCTGGGACAGAAAAATTTTAATTTATGGTTGACTTTCTATGCATTTATGCTAAAATTCTACATGTATCTTGTGCATTGAAGGAGGTTTGGGAAACCAAACGCAATTTTTGAAGGGAGGCGACATTATTGCAGGCTTTAGGGCGTCATATTTTAGCTGAAGTTTATGGTTGTAAGTTTGAGGTATTAAATGATATCAAAAAAGTAGAAGATATCATGATCAATGCCGCTTTAGAAGCTGGAGCAGAAGTTAGAGAATTTGTTTTTCACAAATTTAGTCCGCAAGGGGTAAGTGGAGTCGTTGTGATTTCAGAATCCCATCTGGCGATTCATACCTGGCCGGAATTAGGTTATGCAGCAGTAGATGTATTTACCTGTGGCGACAAAGTTGATCCGTGGGATGCTTGCAACTATCTGGCTAAACATTTTGGGGCTGAGTATGTAAATGCCACGGAAGTAAAAAGAGGCATTATAGAACAAGGCCAGGAAGAACGCCTGGTGGTGAATATTTAGGAGGGATACTATTTTAGTTGACCGATGCCGCTTAAAAACCAAGAGGGGTAAATACTATTAGTAGACCTTATTCGTTAGCAGAGAACGAGTAAGGTCTATTTATTTTATATTATTTTTCTCCCTCTAAATGCAGTTTTTCATTTATAATAAAGAGTAATTATATCAGTCATAAAAAGCTGCACTTGCTAAATGTGCATTGGGGAAGAGGGGAACATATGATGAAGCAATATATGATGCCGGCCAATTTAAGAGAAGAGATGCAAAAAGTGGATGAGGTCTTTAACCAGACGATAAGTGCCTGGTCAGGTGAAATGAAACCTTATATTATTAAACTGGAAAGTGATCCACTATGGCAGGTTATTCCCGCCTTTGTGCTGGGAGTTTGCCGCTATCAGGGCGTAGACCCTGACTTAAGCATAGCTATGGCCAACATATTCCGCAATATCTACTTTGCCAGCTATATACATGAACAGATAAAGGATGATGAAGAAGGGCAGGAATATAATCAGAAGATGCGGTTTTCCATTTTAATAGGAGACTATATATTTGGTAAAATCTTAAAATTACTCTTAAATGCCAATGCTGCTCAGCTGGTTGATATTTTTGCCTCCCTTATCTGTAAACTGAGTGAAGGTTTGACCGTAAAATACAAAATGGATGCCGATTTTATAGATAATCTTAACAATATTTATGCTCCTTTTTTCCGTGCTGCCTTACTTTCTGCTTCCCGTTTGGCAGGAAAAGGGGAGAGCGAAGAGTTTTATGGTGATTTAGGGCATAATCTGGGACTGGCTATATGCTGGCATATTATGGATAACTCGGAAGAAGGCATGGTGAAAGTTAAGTATTATCTAGATGAAAGTATGAGGATTTTAAAAAAGATAGCTCCGGAAAATAAGCTGACTGCTGGCTATGTTTATAAGCTTATGGTTGAATCCTACCCTTTGCTTTTCATAACCGGAGAAAAGATGGCTGCTGTATAGTATAATCTGATGGGGGTAATTGGTATATGGCCTATCAAGACCTGAGAGAGTTTATAAAATGCTTAGAAAGGGAAGGAGAGCTTAAACGGATAAAGGTACCGGTAGATCCTGAACTGGAGATAACAGAAATAACCGACCGGGTATCTAAAGCCCATGGACCAGCTCTTCTTTTTGAAAATGTCAAAGGCTCCCGGATGCCGGTTTTAATAAATGCTTTTGGCAGCAGAAAGCGAATGGCTATGGCTCTGGGGGTAAGAGACCTGGAGGAGATTGCGGAGGAAATAAGCGATATACTGGGAATAAAGGATAATATACCTAAATCTATATGGGATAAGGTAAAGATGCTGCCGCGGCTGGCAGAACTGGCTTCTTTTATGCCCAAAATGGTAAAGAGGGCTCCCTGCCAGGAAGTAGTAGATTATGAGCCTTCCTTGGATATTATGCCGATTTTAAAATGCTGGCCTAAAGATGCAGGAAGGTTTATTACCCTGCCTCAGGTTTATACGAAAGATCCCGAGACTGGAAAAAGAAATGTAGGCATGTATCGGATGCAGGTTTATGACAGCAGGACTACAGGTATGCACTGGCATATGCATCATGATGGGGCGGAAAATTACCGCAAAAATTGCCGGCTGGGCAGGCCTACAGAAGTAGCTGTTGCTTTAGGAGGGGATCCGGCTATAACCTATGCGGCAACTGCTCCTTTGCCCAAGGATATCGATGAACTTATATTTGCCGGTTTTTTGCGCAAAAAACCGGTTGAACTGGTAAAATGCAAGACGGTTGATTTAGAAGTCCCGGCCGATGCGGAAATCGTGATTGAAGGTTATGTTAACCCGGGAGAAACGAGAATTGAAGGACCGTTTGGTGATCATACCGGCTATTACTCTTTAGCCGATGAGTTTCCGGTATTTCATGTGCAGTGTATAACCTACCGGCGGGATGCAATTTATCCAGCTACGATTGTAGGCAAGCCGCCACAGGAAGATTGTTATATAGCTCTGGCTACTGAGCGTATATTTTTACCTCTTTTAAAATTTCAGCTGCCGGAAATTGTAGATATGCATTTGCCCATGGAAGGTGTATTTCACAACTGTGTAATTGTATCTATACGCAAATCTTTTCCTGGACATGCGCGTAAAGTCATGAATGCGCTCTGGGGGATGGGGCAGATGATGTTTGCCAAGTTTATCATTGTCGTAGATGAAGATGTAGATGTGCAGAATGTATCCGAGGTTATGTGGAAAGTATTTAACAATGTAGATCCTAAGCGAGATACGGTGATTATGGAAGGGCCACTGGAGGTTCTGGACCATTCTGCTCCCTTGCCTTTATATGGAGCCAAAATGGGTATTGATGCCACTAAAAAATGGAAAAGCGAAGGCCATAATCGCGAATGGCCGGAAGATATCGTTATGTCTCCGGAAATTAAGGCTTTAGTTGATAGAAGATGGAGTGAATACGGCCTTGATTAATAAGTTAAAGCTTTTTCTGGAGATGATAGATTTTGAACATACCCTTTTTGGTTTGCCTTTTGCTTATCTGGGAGCTTTTCTGGCTGTGAAAGGGATGCCTTCTTTCCATGATTTATTCTGGATTACGATAGCGATGGTAAGTGCTCGTACAGCTGCTCTTTGCCTGAACCGGCTTATCGACAGGGAAATAGATAAGGCTAATCCGCGTACCCGGGATCGGGTTATACCTGCTGGCAAACTTTCGGTGCCTGGAGTATGGATTGCCGTATTTGTATTTTTAGTTCTGCTTTTTTATTCAGCTTATCAGCTTAATATACTTTGTGTAAAACTGGCTCCTTTAGCGGTAGCTGTTTTATGGGTATATTCCTATACCAAGCGTTTTACCTGGTGGTGCCATTTGATATTAGGGATAGCTATAGGGATGGGACCTGTAGGTTCCTGGCTGGCGGTTACCGGAAGTTTTGCTCTCGAGCCTCTGGTTTTGGGCGCGGCAGTAGCCTTTTGGATTGCCGGTTTCGATACCATGTATGCCTGCCAGGATATTGAATTTGACCGTTCCTATGGTTTAAAATCTATACCTGCCCGCTTTGGAGAAGAAGGGGCTTTAAAGTTTTCGGCTTTTTTTCACCTTTTGACTGTTGTTTTTTTGGTTTTAAACGGTTTGCTTTTAAAGCTTGGTTTTTATTATTATTTAGGTGTAATCTTTGCTGCTCTGGTGCTTGTTTATGAACACCTTCTGATCAAGCCTGGTAATCTGAAGAAGGTAAATTTTGCTTCTTTTGTTATTAATCGCTATGTAGGGCTTATAATATTTGGGGCTACACTTATGGATATTTTTATTTGAGAAGAGAAAAAATAGCTGGCAAAGAAATCTTTTTAGGAGGTCAAAAATTTTGAAGAGATATGTAGTTGCTTTTACAGGTGCCAGTGGGGTAATTTATGGAGTAAGATTGGTGGAGGAGCTTTTAGAAAGAGATTATGAGGTCCATCTTATTGTCAGCGATCCGGCTAAGATTGTTCTTACCCAGGAAATGGGCTGGGATTTCACTGAACCGGAAGAGGAGGTTTTTAAAAAGCACTTTAAAGGAAATCTTCGGGTATATGATAATGCTGATATAGCAGCTCCGGTGGCCAGCGGTTCTTTTCTTATTGATGGCATGATAGTTATTCCCTGTACGATGTCTACTATATCATCTATTGCCCATGGAACTTCGAAAAATCTGCTGGAAAGGGCTGCTGACGTAATATTAAAAGAAAGAAGGCAGCTGATTATCGTGCCGCGAGAAACTCCTTTGAGCACCGTACATCTTAGAAATATGCTCATTTTATCGGAAATGGGAGTCCATGT
This sequence comes from Thermosyntropha lipolytica DSM 11003, assembly GCF_900129805.1. Taxonomy (GTDB): domain Bacteria; phylum Bacillota; class Syntrophomonadia; order Syntrophomonadales; family Syntrophomonadaceae; genus Thermosyntropha; species Thermosyntropha lipolytica. The sequence goes on along the minus strand of NZ_FQWY01000017.1, from coordinate 17,795 downwards.
GATACCGGCTATGCCTGCCTTCTACCATTTTCCTAAAACCATAGATGATATGGTCAATTTTGTAGTGGGAAAAGTACTGGATGCGATGAGGATACCTAACGAATTGTATAACAGATATAACTAAAATTAAGCTTTAAGGGGAAAACTATGGGGTTTGATTTTTTTAAGCCGATAGAAGAAGAGCTTAAGATAGTGGAAAAAAGCCTGGGCGAAAACATAAATACCGATATCCGCATTCTTGATGAGGCAGCCGGCCATTTGATAAGTGCAGGGGGGAAAAGGCTAAGGCCGGCTTTTGCCCTTTTGAGTGCTAAAGTTTTCCGCGATGATTTAGAATATATACTTCCTATGGCCACCGCTCTGGAACTTGTGCATATGGCTACCCTGGTACATGATGATGTTATTGATAATTCGGAAATGAGAAGAGGCACTTTTACGGTAAAAAGCGGCTGGGGAAACCGGATTTCTATTTATGCCGGGAATTATATTTTTGCCCGGGCATTAGCTCTGGCGGCCTCTTATGGCCGCAGTGATATTTTAAATATTCTGGCTGATGCCAGTATGAAGATATGTGAAGGTGAGATCGTTCAGTTGCTGAGTGCCTATGATGTTACGAAGGGGTTAAAAAATTATTTGCGCAGGATTGAACGTAAAACGGCTTTGCTGATAGCTGTAAGCTGTGAACTGGGGGCTGCTTTATGTAATGTACATGCCAGGCAGATAGAAGCTTTAAGGCTTTATGGCCACTACCTGGGCATGGCTTTTCAGATTACGGATGATATTTTAGATTTGGTGGCCGATGAAAAAGTTTTGGGCAAGCCTACGGGAAGTGATATAAGGCAGGGGGTAATTACCCTTCCGGTGCTTTTTGCTTTAAAGCATAGCCCGCGAAAAGATGAACTGAGAAAGCTTTTATCCTCCCCTGAGCTCTGTTCCCGCTATGTCGATTATATTATTGACAAGGTTTTAGATGCCGGGGGAGTAGATTATGCTTATGAAGTAAGCACTCGTTTTGCCCGTAAGGCTAAAAAACAGCTCTCTTATCTTCCTGATGTTGCCGTAAAGCAAAATTTGCATGATATAGCTGATTTTATAATCAAACGAGATTATTAATAAGGATAGGGGAGAGGTTTTGTGGTTTTTAGCGATTTGTCACCCGAGGATAAGCAGACGATAATTGAACATCTGGAAGATCTGCGTAAATCTTTGCTTATAAGTATTGTTGCCATTATCATAGCCGCCGTTTTTGCTTTTTATTACAGTGAACAGATATTATCTATCATCATGTCTCCTCTTACATCGCTGAATGAAAATCTGATTGTTACCGGGGTTACGGAAGCTTTTTTTGTTAAGCTTAAACTATCCTTCCTGGCTGGTTTTGTAATAGCTTTTCCCGTAGTAGTATGGGCTTTATGGCGCTTTATTAAACCGGCTCTTTATCCCCATGAACGCAAATATGTATATATTCTTTTCCCTATAACTATAGGACTTTTTGTGGGTGGGGTGCTTTTTGCTTATTTTGGGATTTTAAAGCTAATTCTTAATTTTTTTATCTATATTGCCGGTGAAAATCTGGAAACCATGTTTAAGGTGGACCAGTATGTAAGTTTTGTTCTGGCTTTTACCCTGCCTTTTGGCATTGTGTTTGAACTGCCGGTAGTAGTGTTTTTCTTGAGCAAACTAGGTATTATAAGCCATGAAGCTATGGCCAGAAACCGCAAGTACGCCCTTTTGGTGATAGTAATCCTGGCTGCAGCTTTAACTCCTGGACCGGATCCTTTTTCCCAGATGATGATGGCAATTCCCGTATACCTCCTGTATGAAATAAGCATATGGATTGCCAGATTTTCCCGTCCCGGGGAGGAAAGGATGCGCAAGATGGAGGCGCGGAAGAAGACGCAGGAGGAAACGGATTAGAGGGTTTTTGACCAAAATAGCGAAAAGGCTTGGGGTTTACAAAGTTTTTGCTTTTTGTCATAATAGCAGTAATAATCGATGCGGATTAAATTCTAAGCGGGGTCTTTTTAAATGCAGAGGAGGAATTTGTATGTTGGGTTTAATAGGTAATTTTGGTCCCTGGGAACTGGTATTGATTTTGCTTATTGTTCTTATTATTGTGGGTCCGGGAAAACTTCCCCAGGTAGGGCAATCTCTGGGAAAAGCTATCCAGAGTTTTCGCAAGGCTAAAGAAGAGGAGTTTGAGGAGTTAGAGGAGAAAAAAGATAAATAAAGGCTTTAAAAGGCCTTTTTTTTTAACATAGAAGAAAGTATTTTTAGAAACTTGAGGAGTAGAATATGGCGCATTTATTCCCGGCTTTTATTAATCTGGAAGGAAAAAATTGTTTAATAATTGGCGGTGGCAAGGTAGCCGAGCGCAAAGTAGCCAATCTTTTGGCCTATGGTACAAACATCAAGGTAGTAAGTCCTAAAGTAACTGAAAATATTAAAGAGTGGGGGGAAAAGGGGCTTATTACCGTGAACTTGCGGGCATTTGACGATAGGGATCTAGACGGTATATTTATGGTCTTTGCGGCTACCAATGACAGCGATCTCAACCGCAGAGTAGCCCGGATTTGCCGGATGAAGGGTATTTTGCTCAATGCGGTTGATGATCCGGTGAACTGTGATTTTTATGTACCGTCTGTGGTGCGCAGGGATTCGCTGGTGGTGGCTATTTCCACGGAAGGGAAGAGCCCTCTTTTTGCCCGCAAGATGCGGGAAGAATTAGAAGGTTTAATTCCTGAAGCCTACGGATGGTATGTTGATTTACTGGGGGAAGTGAGGGAAAAGGCAAAAGCGAAAATAAATGATATTAATGAGCGGGAAGCCTTATTTCATAAGCTGGTTAATGATGAGATATTGGGCTTGCTGCGTAAAGGGGAATGGGAAAAGGTGAAGGAGAGGGTGGAAGAATGTATATCCTCCTTACAGGACTAAGCTATCGCACAGCTCCGGTAGAGGTGAGGGAAAAGCTAGCTTTATGCACGCATGATTTAAAAGAGGCTTATACTTGCTTAAAGAACGAAGAGGGGATCGAAGGGGTGGTAATCCTCTCTACCTGTAACCGCATGGAAATATATGCGACCACCCGCGATTTAGACAAGGCCAGGGAGAGGGTATATGCTTTTCTGGCAGCTTATTCAGGTATAAAGAGGGAAGAGCTTAAGCCTTATCTTTATGATTTGAGCTGCTATGATGCGATTTACCACCTGTTCAAGGTGGCTTCCGGATTAGATTCTATGGTGCTGGGAGAAACCCAGATACTGGGCCAGGTGAAGGAAGCTTATATGCGAGCTAAAGAAGAGGGGGCAACCGAAGGGGTAATTAATACCCTTTTTCAAAAAGCTCTTTATGTAGGAAAAAGGGTAAGGACGGAGACGATGATTGATCAGCATCCGGTATCGGTAAGCTATGCTGCGGTGGAACTGGCGCGGAGTATACTGGGCACCTTAAATGGCAGGACGGTAATGCTGATAGGGGCCGGTGAGATGAGCGAACTGGCTGCTTATTACCTTTTGCAGAACGGTGCCAGTTCGGTTATAGTTTCTAACCGTTCTTATGAAAATGCCCTTAAGCTGGCGGCCAAGTTTAATGGGCAGGCAGTGAGGTTTGATGAAATAGAAAATTATCTCCTTGTGGTAGATATTGTCATAAGCTGTACAGCAGCTCAGCACTATGTAATGCGCAGGGACAACTGTTATAAAGCTTTGCAGAATAGGGGTGGCAAAAAGATAATAATGATTGATATTGCGGTCCCCCGGGATATTGATCCTGAGCTGGGGGAAATAGAAGGTGTATTTATTTATGATATAGATGATCTTAAAGATGTAATAGATGGGAGTTATTTAGCTCGGCAAAAAGCAGCTAAACAGGCACAAAAAATTATTGATGAAGAGATGAAAATATTTAATGATTGGCTTTCCTGTCTTTATGTAGTTCCTGTCATTAAAGCACTCCGCAGCTGGGGGGAAGAGATCAAACAGAAAGAGATTACCAGGGCTTTTAATCGCCTGGGCAATTTATCAGAGAGGGAGAAGAAGATAATTATTTCTATGGCCAACTCTATTGTCAATCAGCTTTTACATTTTCCCATTGTTAACCTTAAAGAAATGGCGCTTTGCCATAATGAGGGACATCTTTATGCGGAAGTAGTCAAAAAATTGTTCTCACTCCATATTGATGAAGGGGAAGGAATTTATGACGACTTTGAAGTTGGGAACTAGAGGAAGCCAGCTGGCGGTCTGGCAGGCCAGGCAGGTAGCCTGGCGGATTAAAGAGGAGTTTCCGGATATTAATATTCAGATTTATACGGTAAGGACGAAAGGAGATAAGATTTTAGATGTAGCTCTTTCCAAAATTGGAGATAAAGGGCTTTTTACTAAGGAAATTGAAAAAGAGCTGCTTTCCGGGAATATTGATATAGCTGTACATAGCATGAAGGACCTGCCTTCGGTTCTGGAAAGAGGGCTAACCCTGGGTGCAGTTTTAAAACGTGAAAATCCGCAGGATGTTCTGGTATCAGCGCGCAGGTATAAATTTGACAGCTTGCCAGAAGGAGCAGTAATAGGCACTTCCAGCCTGCGGAGGACGGCCCAGATTAAGGCGGCTCGGCCTGATATAAATGTAGTGGATATAAGAGGAAATGTCGAGACCAGGATCAGAAAAATGATGGAAAATGATCTCGATGCTATTGTCGTGGCCTATGCCGGGGTAAAAAGGCTTAATTTAGAAACCTATATAAGCGATTATTTGCCTTACGAGATTATGTTGCCGGCAGTAGGCCAGGGAGCTATTGCCGTAGAATGCCGGGAAGGAGACCAGAAGGTATTAAGGATTCTTAAGCGGATTAATGACCAGGCTACTATGGCGGAAGTTAGAGCGGAAAGAGCTTTTATGCGGACTTTAGAAGGCGGATGCCAGATGCCGGTAGGAGCTCTGGCCAGGAGCCTGGAGGGGAAACTGGTTTTAGAAGGACTTATTGCTTCTCTAGATGGCCGGATGGTTTATCGGGACAAGATGGAAGGAAGTATAGATTATCCTGAAGAATTAGGTATAAAGCTGGCGCAAAAGCTGCTTAAAGAAGGTGGAGAAAAAATATGGCAGGATATAAAATGGCAGGGGAATTAGGGTATGAGTAAGAAGGGATTTGTTTATTTAGTAGGAGCTGGACCGGGAGATCCGGGGTTATTTACTTTAAAAGGAGCCAAGGTTTTACAAAAGGCGGAAGTAGTAGTATATGACCGTCTGGTGAGTGATAAAATACTTGCTCTTGCTAATCCAGAGGCGGAATTTATCTATGTGGGCAAAGAGTCAAGCCATCATGCTTTGCCCCAGGAGAAGATAAATGAGCTTTTAGTAAAAAAAGCTTCCGAAGGCAAAGTAGTAGTCAGGCTAAAAGGCGGAGACCCTTTTCTTTTTGGCCGGGGTGGGGAGGAAGCTCTGTATGTAAAAAGGCACGGGGTTCCGTTTGAAGTGGTGCCTGGTATTACTTCAGCTATCGCGGTACCTGCTTATGCCGGGATTCCTGTAACCCATCGGGATGCTACTTCTACCCTGGCTATAATAACCGGGCATGAGAAGCCGGGCAAGGAAGAAAGTTCTATCAGATGGGAAAATATAGCTACGGGAGCGGGAACACTGGTTTTTCTTATGGGCGTAGAAAATCTCCGCTTTATATGCCAGAAGCTGATGGATAATGGGAGAAGTGGAGAAACTCCAGTAGCTCTGGTAAGGTGGGGCACTTTACCTTATCAGGAGGTGTTAACCGGGACTTTAGCTGATATAGCTCACAAGGCAGAACAGAGTAATTTTAAGCCTCCTGCCGTCATCGTGGTAGGTGAAGTGGTAAGCCTGCGCGAGGAGTTGAAATGGGTGGAGGACAAGCCCTTATGGGGAAAAAGGATTGTAGTAACCAGGGCGCGGGCTCAGGCCAGTTTGCTTAGCGAAAAGATATATGAGCTAGGTGGAGAAGCTATTGAATTTCCTACTATAGCGATTAAACCGTTGTCTGACCTGCATGTTCTGCATAATGCTTTGTATAACCTGGAGCATTACAACTGGATTATATTTACCAGTGTAAATGCGGTGGAGATCTTTTTTAAAGAAATGAAGGGGTTAAAGCTTGATATAAGAGAGCTAAAAGGGGTAAATATCTGTGCCATAGGCCCGGCTACCAGGGATAAGCTGGAAGAGAAAGGCCTTATCGTAGATGCGGTTCCTGATGAATACAGGGCGGAAGGCATTCTTTCCTTACTTCAGCCTAAAATAAAGCCGGGAGACTGGGTTCTGCTTCCCCGGGCTAAAGGGGCAAGGAGCGTTCTACCCCAGACTTTGCACGCATGGGGGGCACATGTCAATGAAGTATATCTTTATGAAGCAGTGCCGGTAAGCACCGTAAGTGCCAAAACCAGAGAAGAAATAATTAAAGGAAGAGTAGATTATATTACTTTTACCAGTTCTTCGACGGTAAGCAATTTTGTAAAAATAATAGGAAGGGAAAATATTCCCTCCATAAATAATAACACCAGGATTGCCTGTATAGGGCCGATAACAGCGGAAACAGCGGCTAAAGAAGGTTTTAAGGTGCAGCTGGTAGCTGGGGAATATACCATAGATGGACTGGTAAATGTTTTGGTAGAAGATGCTAAAGCTTTATCCTGAGGGGAGGAAGTAGATGTGATAGGATGTACTAAACTGCTTTGCGGTACGGCTACGGTATCAGAAGTTATCAAACACGGCGGACAGGAGGTCCCCCCCAGTTTGCTGCAGTTTTCGGAGATAAGAAGGCCTCTGGTGGTATGGAATATGACTAACCGCTGTAATCTAAGATGCCAGCACTGTTATATAGATGCCGAAGATAAGCATTATAAAGAAGAGCTTACGACGGAAGAAGCCCGGGATTTTATATATGATCTGGGAAAAATGCGGGTTCCTGTTTTGCTTTTTTCCGGAGGAGAGCCTCTCTTAAGAAAAGATTTGTTTTTACTGGGAGAACTGGCCGCGGAGCAGGGATTAAGACCGGTTATTTCCAGCAATGGGACTCTTATTGATGACGAGATGGCCAAAAAGATCAGAAAAGCAGGTTTTCAGTATGTAGGGATAAGTATTGATGGCAGGGAAGAAACCCACGATAATTTTCGCGCGCAAAGAGGTTCTTTTAGGGCGGCTTTGCGCGGCATAAGGGCCTGTCTGGATAATGGAGTGAAGACAGGTATTCGCTTTACGGTGCATAAACAAAATATGGATGATCTGCCAGCTATTTTAGAGCTGGTAGAAAAAGAAGGTATTCCCAGGTTTTGCATGTATCATCTGGTATATTCCGGCCGGGGTAAATCTATGGCGGCTATGGATACCTCACAGGAAGAAAAGAGGAGTATATTAGAATTTTTGAGCCGGAAAACGGTAGAGCTTTTTAATAAAGGTGTAGAAGTAGAAATATTGACTACTGATAATCATGCTGATGGCATATTCCTTTTCCACTACATAAAAGAAAAAGAGCCTAAGAGGGCTGAGGAGATAGTACAGCTTTTGCATATGCATGGAGGATGTTCAGCCGGCACCAAGTTTGCCAATGTTGATGCTTACGGTCGTGTTCATCCCTGTCAATTCTGGCAGGATTATACAGTGGGCAATATAAGGGAAAAGCCGTTTAGCGAGATCTGGAATGCTGATGATGAGCTGATGGTTAAATTACGGGAAAAAGAAAAGCATGTTAAGGGAAAATGCAGGGAATGCGCGCATAAATCCCTTTGTGGAGGCTGCCGCATAAGGGCCAGGGAAGTATATGGCGATATTTGGGCTGAAGATCCTGCCTGTTATCTTACGGAAGAAGAAAGGAAGGGGTAGTTTAAATGTCTTTTCCTGTTCACCGCATGCGAAGGCTTAGACAGAATGAAATTATACGCTCAATGGTAAGGGAAACGGTTCTTTTACCCGAGGATTTTATCTACCCTCTGTTTATAGTTTATGGCGAAGATAAGAAACAGCCGGTTAAATCCATGCCCGGAGTTTTTCAACTTTCTCGGGACAGGCTGCAGGAGGAGATTGACGAGCTTAAATACTGGGGCATAAAAGCGGTACTTCTTTTTGGCATACCGGAATATAAAGACGAGGTGGGAAGCTCGGGCTATCAGGAAAACGGCGTGGTGCAGGAAGCGATTAAGACTATAAAAGATTTATGCCCGGATATGTATGTGATAACTGATGTTTGCCTTTGTGAATATACTGACCATGGACATTGTGGAGTTTTAGATGCTAAGGGAAACATCGATAATGATGCTACTTTAGAGCTGTTAGCCCTGGAAGCTTTATCTCATGTTAAAGCGGGGTGTGATATGGTGGCCCCCTCTGATATGATGGATGGACGTGTAGGTTATATAAGAAAAAGGCTGGATGAGGAAGGTTTCAGCCATATTCCTATAATGTCCTATGCGGCTAAATTTTGTTCAGCTTTTTACGGGCCGTTTCGCGAAGCAGCTGAATCAGCACCCCGGTTTGGAGACCGCCGTACTTATCAGATGGATCCTGCTAATGCTAGGGAAGCTTTGCGCGAAGTAGCTTTAGATATTGAAGAAGGTGCGGATATAGTTATGGTAAAGCCGGCTCTTGCTTATTTGGATGTGATAAAGGCGGTAAAAGAAAAGTTTGGACTGCCGACAGCTGCCTATAATGTAAGCGGAGAATATGCCATGATAAAGGCGGCAGCTCTTAATGGGTGGCTGGATGAAGAAAAGGTTATGCTGGAGGTTTTAACCTCCATAAAAAGGGCAGGAGCTGACCTTATTATAACTTATGCGGCCAAAGATGCGGCAAGGATAATAAGATCTTAAATTGATGGCTGGGAAGTGGTAATTATGATAGTTTCCTGGAATACTACCAATCAATGCAATATGTTTTGTGACCATTGTTACCGTGATGCAGGAGCTAAGCTTAAAGCAGAACTTTCTACTGAGGAAGGGAAAAAGCTGATTGCTGAAATCAAGGAAGCCGGGTTTAAAATCATGATTTTTAGCGGCGGCGAGCCTTTAATGCGTCCTGATATTTTTGCCCTGGGAAGCTATGCTGCCGAGCAGGGTTTAAGGCCGGTTTTAGGGACTAATGGTACCCTTATTACGCAGGAAGTTGCCTTTAAGTTAAAAGAAGCCGGCTTTATGGCTGTAGGGGTAAGCCTTGATAGCCTGGATGCGGAGAAAAATGACCGCTTTCGCAAACTGGAAAATGCTTTTAATCTTACGGTAGAAGGCATGAGAAATCTTAAAAGGGCCGGGGTGCCTTTTCAGATACATACTACCGTGATGGACTGGAATGTAGATGAGATAGAAAATATTGCAGATTTTGCTGTTTCTATAGGGGCTATGGCCTATCATGTATTTTTCCTGGTACCGACGGGGCGGGCAGTTAATATTGAAGAAGAAGCTTTACGGGTTGTGCAGTATGAAAAGATGATAAACAGGCTTATGGAAAAACAGAGAAGGATAGACATAGAAATAAAACCTACCTGCGCTCCCCAGTTTATAAGGATTGCCGATAAAAAAGGCATTTCTCTCCGTTTTACCCGGGGTTGTTTGGCGGGAATAAGCTATTGCATAATAAGCCCGCTGGGAGATGTGCAGCCCTGTGCTTATCTTAATATACCTTTGGGAAATGTGCGGGAAAAACCTTTTAATCAGATATGGAAAGAAAACAGGATACTCAATATCTTAAGGACTATGGATTATGGCGGAAAATGCGGCATTTGTGATTATAAAGAGAGATGTGGAGGCTGCAGGGCCCGGGCTTATTTTTACAGCGGGGGCGACTTTATGGCGGAAGATGAGTGGTGCCTTTATAAGCCGAAAGGAGGCGTAAAGGATGGAACTCACCCGGCTTGATAAGGAAATATTAAATATATTGCAAAATGATTTTCCCTTAGTAGAGAGGCCTTATGCGGTAATAGCGGATAGATTGGGTATAAGTGAGGAAGAAGTATTAGCCCGGGTAAAGGTGCTTAAAGAAGAAGGCGTTATAAGGCGTATAGGTGGAGTTATCGATGCGCAAAAGCTAGGCTTTTATTCTACTCTCTGTGCCTGCCATGTAGAAGAAGATAAGGTTTGGGAAGCAGCCGGTATTATTAATCAGGAAAAAGGGGTAACCCACAATTACCTACGCGATGACTGGTATAACCTCTGGTTTACCTTGACATCTCCTTCACCCGAGGAAGGAGAAAAGATTATAAAAGATCTGGAAAAGCGCATCGGTGCGGAGATAAAATCCATGCCCGCCCAAAAGGTTTACAAAATAAAGGCGGTTTTTACAGGCAGGTGAAAACGATGGATGTTCTTGATCGCGAAATTATAAAAGCCCTGCAGGGTGATATACCTTTAAGCAGCCGGCCCTGGCAGGAGATAGCCGAGAATATAGGTATAAAAGAAGAAGAGTTGCTAAGCCGCATAAGAAAATTTAAGGAAAATGGCATAATCAGGCGTCTGGGAGCTGTAGTCCGCCACAATAAGGCAGGTTTTACCGTAAATGCTATGCTGGCTTTACAGGTAGAGGAAAGCAAAGCTGATGAAGCAGGCTTGAAGCTGGCTGGTTTTGAGGAGATAAGCCACTGTTACCTGCGCAAGGTGCCGGAAGATTTTCCCTATAATCTTTTTGCCATGGTACATGCTTCTAGCGAAGAAGAGTTAGCAGGGATTATCAAACGCATTGTCGAAGCGACGGGAATTAATGAGTACAGGGTTTTGCGCAGCCTACGGGAGATGAAAAAGGTAAGCATGACATATTTTTAACCTGGATGTGAATATAGATGAGGAGGGGAAATGATTGCAGAGGGAAAAGTCAGATCAGCTTTTCAAAATAGCCAAGGAATGCATGCCGGGAGGAGTTAGCAGCCCGGTCAGGGCCTTTAAGGCTGTGGGAATGGATCCCCTTTTTATCCAGAGAGGACAAGGAGCTAGGATCTATGATGTAGATGGCAACGAGTTTATTGATTATGTGGGTTCTTTTGGGCCTCTTATTTTGGGACACAGCCATCCGGAAGTAGTTAAGGCTATCAGGGAAGCGGCGCAAAACGGAACCAGCTATGGAGCACCTTGTGAGAAGGAATTGGAACTGGCGCAGATGATATGCAGTGCTATTCCTTCTATAGAAAAGATACGTTTTGTAAATTCAGGCACTGAAGCTACTATGAGTGCCATCAGGCTGGCCCGTGCCTATACCGGAAGGAGTAAAATCGTAAAGTTTGAAGGCTGTTATCATGGACATGCCGATTCTTTTCTTATCAAGGCAGGGTCGGGGCTTTTGACTTCCGGGGTACCTAACAGTGCTGGAGTGCTGGAAGAACAAGCCCGCAACACTCTGGTGGCCAGATATAATGATCTGGAATCAGTAGAGAAGATTTTTCGCGAAGAAGGAAGGGATATAGCAGCGGTTATTGTAGAACCGGTTGCAGGTAATATGGGCCTGGTGCTTCCTGATCCTGATTTTCTTAAAGGGTTAAGGAAAATAACTTCTTATAGTGGCAGTCTGCTTATTTTTGATGAGGTTATAACTGGTTTCCGCATATGTTATGGTGGTTTTCAGGATTTTGCCGGTATTACTCCTGATCTCACTACTCTGGGCAAGATTATTGGGGGAGGGCTTCCGGTAGGAGCTTATGGCGGACGGAAAGACATAATGAGCCGGGTAGCTCCCGAAGGTGATGTATACCAGGCAGGGACCCTATCAGGAAATCCCCTGGCTATGGCAGCCGGGGTTGCGACTTTAAAAATTTTGCAGGATAGGGATTGGTATGACCGGCTGGAGGTTATTACCTATATGCTGGCAACCAGGCTGAAGACAGTTTTTGAGGAGCATGGCTTTTTCTACACTATAAACCGCATAGGCTCTATGTTTTCGGTGTTCTTTACAGAATCCGAGGTAAAAACTTATGAAGATGTCCTGAAATGTGATACGGCAAAGTATGCTCAATTCTATCGGCATTTGCTGGAAGAAGGAGTTTATTTCCCGCCTTCGCAGTTTGAAGTCTGTTTTGTATCCTGTGCCCATGAAATGGAAGATATAGAGGCTACAGTGCAGGCAGTAGCCCGTGCTTTAGATAAAATGGCTTAGGGAGGAGAAGAATTGAATATCAACAGCTGGGAATGGTTTGTTGCCAAGTTTGAGGCTTTAAGCAAAATTGATCTGACGGCTTATAAAAGGCCGCAGATGGAAAGGCGCATAAACAGTTTTATGCGTTCGGTAGGAGTCGAAAACTATTCCGATTTTATAAATCTACTCACCAGGGATCACAATATCTATCGCAAATTTTTGGATCATATTACTATAAATGTTTCCGAGTTTTTCCGCAATCCTACCCACTGGGAGGTACTGCGCAAAGAAGTAGTTCCTATGCTTTTAAAGGAGAGAAACAGTCTTAAAATCTGGAGTGCAGGCTGTTCTACGGGTGAAGAACCTTATTCTTTAGCCATAGCAGCTAAGGAGGATAGATGGCCCCTTAAGGAAAAGATACTGGCTACTGATATTGATCGGGAAGTGCTGGAAAAAGCAGACATGGGGCTCTATACAGCCAAAACGATAGAAACAGTCCCACCCTCTTATGTCAAAAAATATTTTGTCCAGCAGGGGGCTCATTACCGTATCAGTGATGAGATCAAACAAATGGTCAATTTTAAACAGCACAACCTTTTGCGTGATCCTTTTGGCACTGATTTTGACCTTATTCTGTGCCGCAATGTGGTAATCTATTTTACTGAGGAAACCAAGGACAAATTGTATCGAAGGTTTGCCGAAGCTTTAAGACCAGGAGGCGTAATCTTTATAGGCAGCACGGAGCAGATATTTAATGCGCGCAATATCGGCTTAAAATCGATTTTCACATTTTTTTACCAAAAAATATAAGGGAAAAAGAAACATTTTACAGAAAATTTTTGAATTAAAAAGAAGCAGGAAAAAAAATATTTACAGCGAACTTTGAAGTAGGGTGTTTTTTAACGGTAAAATTGCCGTAGAGAAGATAAAAGCCTTATATTTTGGGGGTGGTGGAGAACAAAGCACCAGTATTTGCAGTTTTCTAGGTTTTTGGCCGTTTAAAATTAAGAGAGGGAAAAGGAGGAATGAACTTGAAGGTTCTAGTATGTGTTAAGCAGACATTTGATACTGAAGCTAAGATCGAATTAAAAGATGGCAAGATTTCTGATGCCGGTATTAACCTTATCATTAACCCTTATGATGAAGTAGCTGTTGAAGGTGCTATCCAGCTTAAAGAAAAAGGTATAGCCAGTGAAGTAGTAGTAGTATCTGCTGGTTCTGATAAGGCTATGGATGCTATCCGCACTGCTCTCGCCATGGGTGCAGACAGAGGCATACTCATTAAGCAGGATACCGGTGCTGATGAATATGCCAGAGCTGTAGCTATAGCTGAAGTTATAAGGAGTGAAGACCCGAATCTCGTTCTGGCAGGCCATGTTGCTGCTGACGATGGTTCTTCCCAGGTACCTACCCGTATTGCTGAAATTTTAGGGTGGCCGCATATAAATGTTATAACCAGCCTGGAAATTGCAGATGGCAAGGTAAGATGTTCAAGTGAAGCTGATGGTGGCTCTCAGGTTACGGAAGTTAAGCTTCCCGCTGTTATTTCTTGTCAGGTAAGCTGGAATGAGCCCCGTTATCCTTCCATGAAGGGTATCATGCAGGCTAAGAAGAAACCGGTAGCTACCGTTGATGCTGTAGCTGTGGAAAACAAGACCAGGATAATCGAATACTTCTTGCCGCAGGCTAAACAGGCAGGAGTAAAAGTAGAAGGCGAGCCCGAAGAATGTGCTGCTAAACTGGCAGATTTCATCAAGAATACTGCCAAGATTGAAGTAAAAGCTTAATAGGCTTAAGGCATGATTTATAAAAAGGAGGGTAATTGATGGCAGGAACATGGGTATTTGTCGAACAAAGAGACGGTAATGTACGTAAGGTAACGTATGAAATGATATCTGAAGCGAAGAAGTTTGGGGATGAAGTGTGTGCAGTTATTTTTGGTAAGGGAATTGAAGGCTTAGCTCCTCAATTTGCTAAATATGGAGCTGACAAGGTTTATGTAGTAGAAGGAGATGTATTTGCTCAGTATAATACTGGTGCTTTTGTAGCCCAGATGGCAGCTATGATAGAAGAATACAAGCCCAATGCAGTGCTCTTTGCCCATACTTTTAATGGCAGAGACTTTGCTTCCCGCTTAGCTCAGAAATTAAATGCCGGTCTGGCTACGGACGTAATTGCTGCCGAAATTAGTGCTGGCAAAGGCGTATTTACCAGAGCTATTTATGCCGGTAAAGCTTTTGCCAAGGTAGAAGTTACTACCCAGCCGATTTTGGCTACGGTTCGTGCCGGTGTATTTGAAGTTAAAGAAAATCCTGCTGCGGGGGAAGTAATTAAACCGGCAGTGGTAGCTACCCAGGCTAATGTATATCAGAATATAATTGAATTTAAGCCTACCGTATCGGCTAGACCCGAACTTACCGAAGCTGATGTTGTTGTATCCGGTGGCCGCGGATGTAAAGGGCCGGAAGGAATTAAACTGGTAGAACAGTTAGCAGACCTTTTAGGAGCAGCTGTAGGTGGCTCCCGTGCTGCTATTGACTCGGGATGGCTGGGCCATGAATACCAGGTAGGCCAGACGGGTAAGGTTGTTAACCCGACTCTGTATATTGCTTGCGGAATTTCCGGAGCTATTCAGCATCTGGCCGGTATGTCCTCCTCCAAATTCATTACCGCTATCAATACTGACCCCGAAGCTCCAATATTCAATGTGGCAGATTTCGGAGTAGTAGGAGACCTTTTCAAGGTTATACCTGTACTGTGTGAAGAACTCAAGAAATAGTTTGTATTCAGAGGGCAAAATGTAATAATGGATATTTACTGGATATACAGCAATGTATATCCAGTAATATCTTATTTTTTTATTGAGGGAGGGAATGAAGAATGATATTTGGCTACATTCCTTTAGAAGGCGGCTATGAAGTTCCTATGCGCGTGGTAGGAGCTAATATTCCCTTCGAATGGCTTATTTATATCTTAATGTTCATACCGCTTGGAGTTTTTATATATGGTTTTTATAAACGGGTACAGGTATGGATGCTGGCTAAAGGGGAAATTCACCGCAATGATAAGATAGGACAGAGGATTTGGTCCTGGTTTGTTTATACTTTCCTGCAGCTCAGGCTTTTTAAGAAACCTACGCCAGGTACTATGCATGCATTTCTCTTCTGGGGATTTTTGGTATTATTCCTGGCCGCAGGCGTAGATGCATCTCATCACTGGTTAGGCTTTCCGCATATCGAAGGGGCTTCTTATATAGGATTTTCCGCTTTTGTTGATATTTTTGGAGCTTTAGCTCTAATTGGTATTATTGTATTAGCAGTAATTCGCTATGTGCAAAAGCCCGACCGTCTGAATGATACTAAATCTTCGGATGGTTGGATTATTCTGCTTGTTTTTGCCATTTTGCTGACAGGCTATTTTATTGAAGGCGCACGTATTATGGCTCAGATCAAGTGGTCAACCCACATATCGGAGATTATGTATGAAAAATACGCATCTCCGGTAGGATGGTATTTTGCCTTCTTGTTCCAGGGTATGAGCCGGGATGCTGTCCTTATGTGGCACAGGATCCTCTGGTGGTTCCATATGGCTCTTGCTTTCCTCTTTATAGCTCTCATACCTTATACCAAGCTGTGGCATATAATGACCGGCATGCTCAATTATATCTTCCGCAATTTGGAACCTTCGGAAATTCGGGTTATAAAAAATATTGAAGAAGCTGAAACCTTCGGGGTAGAAAAAATTGAAGAATTTGGCTGGAAGGATCTTTTAGATCTTGATGCCTGCATCCGCTGTGGTAGATGTCAGGAAAATTGTCCGGCTTATAATACGGGTAAACATCTTAATCCCAAGATTACCCTTATCCAGCATATGAAACAGCATCTGGATGAAAAAGCTCCTTATCTCCTGAAACAGAAAGAACAGGAAGCCGATGCTGAAATGGTTGCTATGACGGAAGAAGCTGAGGCCGTAAATCCTATGGAAAAGAGCCTCATCTACGATGTAGTTACTACGGATGTCATCTGGGACTGCACCAACTGCCGGGCTTGTATGGAACACTGTCCGATGTTTATTGAGCATATTCCCAAGATTATTGAAATGCGCCGCAATCTGGTTATGTGGCAGGGCGATATGCCTTCCGAGGCGCAGATGGCTTTCACCAACATGGAGCGCAACTACAACCCGTGGGGTGTAGGCTGGGCTAACCGCGCGGAATGGCTTAAGGAAAGAGGCATCAGGGAAATGGTCAATGTTCTTTCCGAAGATGGCGGCGAATTTGAATATCTGCTCTATGCCGGGTGTGCCGTTTCCTTTGATGACAGGTATAAGAAAGTAGGAGAAGCTCTGGTAAGGCTTCTTAATAAAGCTGGTGTAAGCTTTGCTTATCTGGGCACAGAAGAGATGTGCTGTGGAGATTCCGCCCGCCGGTTAGGTAATGAATACCTCTTCCAGACTCTGGCTATGCAGAATATTGAAAACTTCAATAATTATGGGGTAAAGAAAATAATCGTTGTATGTCCGCATGGCTATAATACTATCAAGAAAGAGTATCCGCAACTGGGCGGAACTTATGAAGTATATCATTATACCGAAATACTGGCTAAACTGGTAGCCGAAGGCAAGCTTAAGCCTTCTAAAGTCCAGGCGGTCAAGACTACTTATCATGATTCCTGTTTCCTGGGCAGACACAACGATGTTTATGACGAACCCAGGCAGGTACTCAAGGCTGCCGGCTGCAATATAGTGGAAATACCGCAGACCAGAAATAAAGGATTCTGCTGTGGTGCAGGTGGCGGACGTATGTGGCTCGAAGAGCATGCGGTAGAAGGCTACAAGCGTATAAATGATACCAGAACTGAACAGCTCTTATCACCTGATCCGGAAATGATAGTTACTAACTGTCCGTTCTGCCTGACCATGATTTCGGACGGAGTCAAAGGGGTCAATATGGAAGAAAAAGTTAAAGTATTTGATGTGGCCGAAGTGCTCTGGAAGTCTATTGAGCAGTAAAGTAGTAAAAACTGGTTTTAAAGGTTCAAGGTTATTTTCAGGGTAACCTTGAACCTTTTTTTATGCTGTAAACCATAACCTAACAGGATAAAAGATTTTTTGGGGAATAAAAAGGATAATATGGCTATATATAGAATATAAGAAAATAGGAAATATTTATTATTTTCTGCTTTGTTTTTCTTTACACTACTTAACGGGAGGGAAGTTTGTGCACAGGGAGGTAGTAATAGTAAGTGCCTGCCGTACACCGATTGGCACCTTTGGCGGGCAGCTCAAAGATGTAAGTGCCGTTGAATTAGGGGCTCTAGTTATGAAAGAAGCCTTAAACCGTGCCGGTTTAAAGGGGGAACAGCTGGATGAAGTTATTTTCGGCTGTGTTCTGCAGGGGGGACAGGGACAGAATGTAGCCCGCCAGGCAGCTATAAAAGCCGGCATACCGGAAACAGTTACTTCATTTACCATCAACAAGGTATGCGGCTCTGGCCTCAGGGCGGTAAGCCTGGCAGCCCAGATTATCAAAGCAGGGGATGCAGATATAATTCTGGCCGGGGGAACCGAGAACATGTCAGCAGCTCCTTATCTTCTGGAAAAAGCGCGTTTTGGCTATCGCATGAACAGCGGGGTACTGGTGGACATGATGATCAAAGATGGCCTCTGGGATGCTTTTAACGACTATCACATGGGAATAACCGCGGAAAACATAGTAGAACAGTGGG
>NZ_FQWY01000028.1 GCF_900129805.1 Thermosyntropha lipolytica DSM 11003 | reverse complement strand
GGTTAATATAATACTGAATACCGACAATCTGGAAATAGCCAAGACTATAGCCAAGATGATGAGAGGGCCTTCCGGAGGATTTTCCACGGTGCGTGCAGTAGGCTTCCGCTTGGAGGACCGCAACCAGGTAGCGGTATCCATGAACATGTTCGATACCGATGCTACACCGATATACCGGGCTTTAGAAGTGGTAAAATTTGAAGCTGCCCGTTATGGTTTAGAGGTAGTAGGTACCCAGATAGTAGGAACCGTACATTTAGATGCGCTCCTTAACTGTGTAGAATACTACCTGCGCCTGGTAGACTGGGATCGCAAGCAGATTATTGAAAATCATCTCATCGGACTGTAAAATAAAAGCATAAATAGGGTAAAGGAGGCAGGTTATTTACTGCCTCCTTTTTTGTTAGCATTTTCCTCTTGCGGGGAGGTAGGATTTTAAGCTGTGAAAGTCGAAATAGGGTAAAGGATGGAAGGAGAGGAAAGGGAATGAAAAGAGGTAATATATTTCTGCTGGGAGCAGTATTGACCTCCCTTATTATTACCCTTGATCTGGTATGGAATTTGCCCGTGGGGGTAAGGACTGTGCTTTTTTTACTGGCCGGACTTGCTCTGACCTATTATGCTGCGCTGAGCTATAAGCTGGACCGGGAAAAAGAAGCTTTAGAGGATATCATAGCCATCGCGAAGGAGATAGAAAAGCTGGTTGCCCACAAGGCTTTCTCCTGGCCGGTAGAAGAATGGATAAAAAGGGTGATTCCCTGTGGGGAAGTAGTCTATGGTTTAGAGGGAGAAAATAAAGGGCGAAAAGAGGTACTTGCCCGGCTGCTAGCGGGAGCTGATAGCGAAAAAGGGATGATTATAAACCACCCATCGGAGCTAAAAAAACTGGGGCTTAAGGGTGAGGTAAAATCTTTGCTGGTTTTGCCGATGAAAAACGAAGAAAAAGAGGGGGTTTTTTGCTTTAACAGCCAGGAGGGAGGTTTTAGCAGATATGATTTGACCCTGCTTAAGCTTTTGCTGGATAAAGTGACAAAAGAGAAAAGGAGAATGGTTATGCAAGGCGAGAGGGAAAAGTGGTTAAGGGAACTGGTGTATGTCATGCTGCGGGCTTTAGAGAGTACCACTCCTCTTTTTAGCGGACATGGCGAGCGGGTAGAAAAAATTGCGCTTCTTTTGGGAGAAAAGCTGGGCCTTACCGAGGAAGAAAAAGAGGTTTTATCCCTGGCGGCTCTTTTACATGATATAGGCCGCTCTATCCCTCATCCGGAGGAGGAAGGAGAAAAAGACCTCCATGCTGTTTACGGGGCCGAGCTTTTTCCGCAGGATGGGCGATTAGGGGAAATAAGAGAAGCGATTTATTATCATCATGAACGCTATGATGGGAGCGGCATACCTGAAGGCTTGAAATATGACGAGATTCCTTTTATTTCCCGCATAATTGCTGTAGCTGATGTTTATGATGCCGTAGTCTATATAAACCGGGAAGATGAAAACTTAAACCATGATC
This sequence comes from Thermosyntropha lipolytica DSM 11003, assembly GCF_900129805.1. Taxonomy (GTDB): domain Bacteria; phylum Bacillota; class Syntrophomonadia; order Syntrophomonadales; family Syntrophomonadaceae; genus Thermosyntropha; species Thermosyntropha lipolytica. The sequence goes on along the minus strand of NZ_FQWY01000028.1, from coordinate 26,537 downwards.
TGGGGAGAGCTGTTATTAAAAAAGCCCAGGGCCGGCTTTTTGACCCCCTGGTAGTTACGGCTATGGAAGAAGTGGAAAAAGAAATCGAAGCTGTTTACTCTGCTGCCAGGTAAAGTTACAGGCCCTGTTTTACGATAAAAACATATATAAGGTATAGTTAAGGGAGCAGATTTTCTATGCAGATAAAGAAGAGAACGGAAAAAATTATCAGCTGGAGCATAGCCTGGGCTTGTTTTTTATTTATCATACTGGGGCTTACCGGGGGAAAATCCCTGGGGGTTACAGCAGATGAGATATGGCAGAATGCTTCTTTATATACCGGGCAGCTGAACCTTGACAGCCGCCATTATGATAACAGTACAGGTTATATCTTAAAAGAATGGGGAGGAAGCGAGCCGGCTCAGGACAGTGAAGGAAGAGGGATAAGCAAAACCGCGCTTTTAAGCTGGAAACCCGGGGTTCTGACCGTGAATTATGCCGATATTTTAGGCAGGCAGAAACAGTCAACGGATAAAGAGGTTTATGGGCGTTTGCTGCTTTCCCTTCCTGCTGATGTGGCATATGCAGATGGCAACTACCGTTTTGTGGTTAAGACAGGAGAGAAAGAAGCTGAGTTCTACAAGGATTTGCCGGAAGGGAAATTTGCCCTTCCTCTGGTGAAGGATACAGAAAAGCCTTATGATCCTCTAACCAATCCGCTGCAAAGATCACAGATAGCCTGGCGGACGGCAAGCGGGTGGGTAAAGCTGTATATCTATCCGCGCAGCGAAGCCGAAGCCAGACTGGAGCTGGCTGTGCCCCATTCGGCTTTAAACAAGCTGGAACTGGATGAGAGCTATTATAATAGTGATGGGGTACTTTATGCTGATCTTAAGGATCCAGCAAGTGAGCTTATCACCCCTGACGGGATAAAGGTTAGAAAAGAAGGGCTTTTAAGCTGGAGCACGGGGATAGTGCGGGCCAATTATGCTGATACGCTGGCCAGGCAAAAAAGCTATGATGCCAGTGATGTTTCGGTTTATGGCGTGATAAAGCTTAAAATGCCGGGATACAGCGGGCTTTTGATTATCAAAAAAGGAGATGAAGATGCTTACTTTTCTCCCGTTGCTGATGGCATTATAGCCGTTCCTTTGCTTGCTGACATCTATAAGCCGTATGATGGGGTTTCTAATCCTCTGGTAAAGACTACCGTAGCCTGGAAAGATGAAAATGGCCTGTGGAATAAGTTTACTCTGGTGCCGCTTTTGCAAACCGAGCAGATTTTGCAGGGAGCAGCTCTGGCTACCAAATCTCCGGCTCTGGCACCTGTTTTATATAATGAAAAAGGAGAGCTTTATGCCGATGTGGTAAATAAAAGCGGGGTTTTGCAGGCTAAAGACGGGAAGACAATCCTTACCCGGGATAATGTTTTATCCTGGAGTGGAGGATTTTTAGCGGTCAATTATGCGGAAACCCTGGCCGGGCAAAAGACGGAAAAAGGAAACGGCTATCTGGGGCTTTCCTACCCGGAAAACATAGCACCGTCGGGGGATACACCCCGCCTGGTGATAAAGGTAGAAGGCCAGGAAGCCCGTTTTTATGAAGAAGAAGGAAATATCCTGTGGCTGCCTTTGCTTAAGAAACCGGGGCTTTCCTATCATCCCCAGAGTAATCCGCTGCTAGAAGTACAGCTGGCCTGGAGGACAGAAGGAGGCTGGCAGAAGATAACGATAAAACCTCAGCGGGAATCGCGCAAACCGCTTCTTAAATCCCAGCATCCCTGGGCAGCAGATACTTCCATCTGGTTTGATGAGAAAAGCCTTTACCCTGCAACGATAAACGGCAAAGAGAGGTATTTTGTCGAAGCAGTTTTTGTTGATGATGATGGGACTTTGCAGCGGGGGAATAACTTTTTAAGCCTTTTGCGGCAGTGTGAAGTGGTGGTAGCCGGTGGAAGTTCAGGTTCTATGGTAGATGAAGAACTTCTAGACTATGCAGAAAGCCTGGAGGGGGAGAAAAAGGAAGCTTTTATAAACCAGTATCTTTTTATAAGGGATACAGCCCGTAAGCAGGTTTCCCTGCGCCTGCCGATCAAAAAACTCCTTACGCAGAGCCGCTATGAAGTAAGGATCACCTCTGGCCTGGTGTTTTATGAAAACGGGGAAGGAAATGATTTTATAAGCTGGACTTTTACCACCATGGCCGTACCCCAGATAACCGACATCTATGTGGGAAGTATAGGTGAAGATTATGATGCCTCTTACCCTCTCATAATAAGAGGAGATTTTTTCTACCGTTCGGGGATAACGGTTAAATTCAACGACATTGAGGCTTCCCGGGTGGAAGTAGCTGTGGACAGCCAGGGCAAACCTTATCTTAAGGTTTATTTGTCGGAAGGAAGCAGACGGCTGCCGCCGGGAGTATATGATATTAAGGTCATAAATAACAGTAATGAAAATTATAAAGCTGTTCTGGCCGGCAGGCTGAGCGTAGTGCCCAGAGGAAAAGAGAAACTGCCAGGAGAAGGAGAATGGAAGCGGGAAGCTGCCAGTTATGGAGAAGTGATCGAAAGCCCGGACAGGAGGGAAGCAGTTCTCTACCTCAAGCCTTCCTGGCAGGACAGGAGCTATATCTTTCTGGATCTGGAAGAGATTATGCCGGGAAATTTCAGCCTTCGTAAAATAATGTTTAAAGGCTACCGCTGGCCGGTTATCAGGGAGCTTACCGTGCGGAGCCGGGAAGGAGAAGTGGTTTTTCGCAATATAAGGGTAAATGGCCAGGCTGAAGATACGGTTATTACGCTGGGCAGAATAAATCCAGCTGCTATATCGGCTGTAGGCTATCAGCTTCCCCATTACCGGATACGTTCTCACCTGATAGCGGTAAAAGCGGAAAATGCCGCATTTACCGGCATAGAAACCAAGATTTTCTTTCCGGCCGAAAAGGGAGAAGTTTTTAAAGTGGTGCGCTATGATGAAGATTACCGCCGGTTTTATGACATACCGGCCCGGATAGATTATTTAAACGGGGAAGCGGTTTTTACTACAGTTAAGCCGGGGATATTTGTCTTGATAGAACCTTAAAAAGGGGAGAGGCTTTTTATGTATAAGAAAAGCTTGAGATGGAAGAGTTTTATTACCCTGCTGGCGTTCATATTTACCGGCATAATAGGGCCGGCCGGGGTTGCTTATGGTTTTGATCCCGATAATTTTACGGTTACGGAGATCACCATCGGCAAGACTTTTAACCGGGATCGCAATCTTACGGGAACTTATGTGCTTATAAGGGGAACCTACCTTAAAGATGCCGAGGTAGGGGTAATAACCGATGCCCAGGGTTATAAGCCGCTTAAGAACCGGACCGTCAACTCGGAGACCATACTGCAGTTTGAGTTTGCTGAGGATATAAGGATTTCTTCCCTAGTTATCGGGCCGGGGGATATAAATGTAAGCGAAACAGCAGCTATGCCTGCCTTAACCGGCATTGAGCGCAAGGTGAAGGTAGGGGAAGAAGTAACCTTAACCGGAACCAATTTAGATAGATTAAAGAACGATGCTGATCTGGAAGTAAAGATAAATAATATCGTAATCAATAAAGATCGGATCAGCCTTTTAAGCCCTACCCAGGTTAAGATTGACATGTCAGAAGGAGTTCCGGGATTGCAGACCCTGGTATTTACCCACAGCCGGACCGAAGGTTTGGTGGTAGGAGGAACAGTAAGGTCTAATCCGGTGGTAAATATTAAGTATACTTACCAGGACCAGTTCCTTCTGGTGCAGGATCTGGACATATCTGATGATCTGGAGATGTTCCCCAACCGGGGGGAAAAAGGGGATACGGTGTTTTTCCGGGCCAGCAAGCTGGATGATTATGATGTGTTTTTTATAAAGAGCCTGGATGGAACTGATCCCTATACCCTGCAAAACCGGGGACAAAATCCTACTTTTAAAGCGAATGCCGAAGGGGATATAGATATCCTCACCGTACAGGTGCCGAATATTCCTAAAGGCGAATACTATGTGGTGCTTACCAATAAGGTTCCCCCGGGCAAGGATCCTATGCGGGAAGTAATAAGCGAATGGGTGGTTAAAAAACCGGGAACGGATATACCGGAGATTTTCACCGTCATTGATGCCAGCCTTAAGCCCAGGATTTACAGCATCCAGCCGGCAGAAGGGCCGGATTCCGGTTCTCCGGCGGTCATCTCCGGCCAGTTTTTGGGAACCCTTAATATAAGCGATCTGGCTTTAAGTGAAGGACTATCTCCAGAAGTAATGATAGGGACCGACGGGGAAAGCCTGGTCAGAAGATGGGGAGATACCAGTTCGGTTATAGGTAATTACAAAAATACGATTAATATAACAGAAGTTACCCGCCAGATTACAGTAATTATAGGAAATAAGGCGAGTTTCAGGGAAGGTTCCAGTTTTACCCGGGATCTAGACCGCATCCCTATAAATGTTCCGCTGGTAACGGATGCAGCTACAGCCCCGGTAAAAGATGTGATTGTGGAAATTACTACGGTTTTGACAGATATGAATAACAACACTTATACCTTTAAAGAGCGGGCTGTTTTAGCTAAAGGGTATAAATTTATTCCCAGCATGGTACAGCCGGAAGTAAAAAGTATTGTGCCGGATAAAATCGAGGTGATAAAGGGGACAGGAGATAAGTATCATCTGCCGGAAGACCGGCTTATAGCCCTGCACGGCCAGAATTTTATGATCACCCGCTTTGAAAAGGATGGAGAAATTATCACCCGTTATCCGGTAATAAGGCTGGGCGAGATTGAACTGGACAAAAATAATGAACCTGGCCTCACGGTCTATGTCCTTAATAAAGACGGGCAGATACTGGATGGCAGTAAAGGCAATGAAATAGGAACTAAGATTATTGCCCTGATTCCAGATAGTAAAAATATAACATCTACTTCCCTGGGCAAAACCTTTGTGGAAGTGGTAAACCCGGTACGCAATTCGGAAAACCCGGGGCTTTCCCATCGGGTGCCGGATATGGTGGAATTTGTCGAGGTAGCCCCTAACCGCAAGCCGGTTATTGAAAAGGTTTTTCCTGATGTAGTTACCGTTGACGGGGGAGAAGAAGTTGTAATCGAAGGCAGTAATTTTGCGGAAGGGGTTAAGGTTTTCCTGGATGGCGAAGAAGTCAAGGGGATTAAAAGGCAGGGAGATGGCAAGAAGATAACCTTTACTGCTCCTAAAGGCAGGGAAGGAGAAACCCAGCTGCAGGTCATGAATCCGGAAGGAGGCATGGCTACCTGGCCTTTTACCTATGTAAGGGCATATACTAATCCGAAGATTACCGATTTTAATCCGAAAAGAGGCAATACCGGCACTATAGTGATGATAAAAGGGGATAATTTCCTGAAGCCTGATCCTACGGCCGGGGAAGATGCAATACTAAGACTCATAGGTACCCGGGTATTTCTGGGAAATATCGAGGTTAATGAATATAATATTGATCCGAATACGAGAAAAATAAAGCTGGAGAATTACACTCCGGGCAGCGGGGTGGAACCTGTTTTCAGCCTGGATGATGACGGCCGTTTGCAGCTGGCCCCTTATTACCATGCCGTTATTTATCAGGATCAAAAGGATCAAAGCGGTCGCTTTTTCGCCCTGGATGTAACTGCCCGGGGGGAGATAAAACTGAGTGATGGAGCAGGCACGGTTTATACTATCTATGCCCAGGGGGGCAGCATAAAGGCGGATAGAGAAGGTGGTGGCCTTTTTGAATTGAAGGTAAAAGATAATAATAAAGCAGCCTTTGTGTTTGAGGATGATAATGGCAATATCCACCTGGATGTAACAGCGAAAACCTTATACAAGGTAGAAAACGGCAGGATAACCGGCTGCCGGGTCAAGGTAGTGGACCGCAATACGATAATCTTTACCGTGCCGATTCTGGAAGCAGATGGCTATTATGACTTGACCGTAATGAATCCGGATACCAGGAAAGATAGCAGGAAAGGAACGAATGGCTTTTATTACTTTACCCACCCCCAGTCAAAACCGCGCATTGTGGAAATTATACCAGTTGAAGGTTCGGTAAGCGGAGGGTATGAAGTAGAGATAAGAGGTAGTGATTTTATCGATGATGGGCAGCAGAAGACGCGGGTTTATGTAAATGGAATAGAGGTAAAGGCAGAAGATACCAGGATCAATCCCCACGGTACTGTAATTACTTTTAAGATGCCTCCTTATCCCGGCAACCTGCGGGAGGATAAAGGAACTGACCGGCTGGCCGTTCCGGTAGTCGTTGTCAACCCTGATGGGGCCTCGGACAGCCGGGAAAAAGGTTTTATCTATGTTGTGCCCCGCAGCTATCCTACCATAACCAAAATTGTGCCGGCGAAAGGAAGTGCTGCCGGTGGCGATATAGTGGAGATTACCGGCAGTGATTTTCGCTATTTTGAACCGTATGATGATATTAACCGGGATCAGCTGTGGAGTTTAGGAGAACCTTTTCATGATCTCAACGGGAATGGGGTTTGGGATGATTTGCTGACTAACAGAGGATTGGCTGAACCTCAGCCTCTAGACCACCCCATATACAGCTATTACTATACTTCGCCCATTTTGCCCCGGGTATATTTCGGCGATAAGCCGGCCCGGATTGTCGAATTTGACCGGGGCTATATAAAGGTAATAACCCCGCCCGGTGGGGTAGGTACGGCAGATGTTTACCTGGTAAACAACGATTCCGGCATATCCAATAAGGTCAAATTCAGCTATGAAGGCTCTAATCCGGTTATAAACAAGATAGTGCCGGGAGAGGGGCGTAAACAGGGCCGGGAAAATGTGGAACTCTATGGAGCCGGTCTGGCGGCAAGCCAGATAGAAGTATGGCGGGATAATAATAAATATACTAAACAGATGCCTCTGGTGCAGTTCGGCAGCATTTCCAATGCCGGCATTCCCCGGGAACAGGAAAATTCGGGGCGTATTGACAGCGGCCGCACCACGGTAAAACTGGAGGGGGGATTGGAAGTTGAATACCGTTCGGCAGGAAGTTCGGCCAGCCTGATCTTCCGCCTTACCGAAGCCGGCAAGATTTATGAAGCAGCTTTTGACGGCTATGATGACGGGGTTAAGTTTATCGATGCGGAAAGTTTTATCTCTACTGCCGATGGGGTTACCCGCTATCCAGGCTATGAGCTTATAAAGGTAAAGGTAGAAGATCGCAGGCTTATCGTTGAGCGGGGCTATGCTCCAGAGGCGGTTCTGGTAAATGCCAATCAGATAACCCTTAAAACCCCTTCTTACTATACTGTAGGCAAGGTGCCGGTTACCATCTACAATCCGGACGGAGCCAAAGCCCAGGGAAGCTTTGTTTATAAAAACCCGGACAGCAAACCGAAGATAACCAATATAACCCGGGATGGCATTAATCCCAAGGAAACCAGCGTAAACGGCAAGGAAATAAGGCTGCTGGAAGTAAACTATAAAGGAAAAAGCCTGATAACTGTTCTCGGTGAAGATTTCCGCGAAAATGCCCGGGTGCTGATAGGGGATTTCCTGACAATTGAACCTAAGGATATTGTATATACCCTGCCGGGCAAGCTGGCTTTTACCATGCCGGTAGTGGAAGAGAACAGGATAGGCAAGCTCTACAAGCTGGTAGTGGTAAATGAAGATGGCGGAGTAGCCGCTTCCGATGATATGCCTTATGGAGCAAAGCCTATTTATATCCAGTTTACCAAAGGAGAAACCCAGCCGGGGCTGGAGAAGGCAGATCCAGTACGCGGACCGGCCAGCGGAGGAACGGTGGTAAAGATTGAAGGCAAGGATTTGCGCGGTTCGATGGAAGGTTATGAAGGCCGCAAACTGAAGGTGTTTTTTGGCGGCCGGGAAGCCAGCCAGGTTATAGTGGTAGATTATAAAACTGTCTATGCTGTATCCCCGCCGCAGGAGCCGGGCAAGAAATCTATACGCTTAGAAAATCCGGATGGCGAAACCGTAGAGCTAAAGGAAGGTTTTGAATATATAAGTACTCCGGCGATAACGGCCATTGTTTCCCCTTCTGATCCGGCTGAGGCTACCCGTATACGGGAGATTTCTGCAGCCGGAGGGGAGGAGATCAAGATCAAAGGGCGCGGCTTTATGCCGGGGGCCAAAGTAGTGTTGATCCCCGTGATCAAAAAGGCTGAGACCGGGGATAAGGCTGACCTGTACAGGGTAAAAGATGAGGTAAAAGAGGTAGCGGGCAGCAGGCTTACCAGCAAAGAGATTGATTATTATACCCTGGCAGAGGGTATACCGGCGGGGGAAGTCAAATATATAGATGGGGAAACCCTGACAGTAAAGGTGCCGAAAGGAAAACTGGGGGGCAAAGGAATCATCGTTATAAATCCCGACAAGGGATGCAGCGACATCTATGAGGATATAATCTACACCTTGCCGGGCATAAGCGCACCTTTAGGGGTAACGGCAGAAGTAGTAATTGACCGCTATAATGATACTGACCTTTATATAAAGGTCAACTGGAACAAGGTAGAAAAAGCTTCCCAGTATGATGTCTATGTTATAGAGGATGGCAAAAATCCTCAATTTGTCGGGACTACTGATCTGACTTCTTTTATCTATAAAGACATAAAGCCGCGCACTGCTTATAAGTTTGTGGTAAAGGCAGTGGGGGATTTTGGGTCTTCACCTTATTCGGCGGAAAGCAATGAAGTAAAAACCGGAAGCCGGGTAGGATATGTAGATGCTGATGGGCCTTTAGCGGAAAAGACAGAGATAACGCGCCAAGGGGACCTGCTGGAAGTGGTGGTAGGGAGAAAAGATTTTTCCGCCCGCAATCTGGTGATTGATACCACCCGGAGCGAATGGGCTAAGGTCCGCCAGATAGTTGTCAGCATCCCTGCCGAGGCGGTAGCCAGCACGGCTGCACGGGATATAGAAATCAAAGGAAGCGATTTTGTTATCAAGTTTAATCCCGGGGTATTCAGGACTAATCAGGTTTTAGAGGCCAGGAATAAGGCTGATGCCGGCATCAGGATGACACTGGATCTCCAGCCGGCAGGAGCAAGGCCGGCAAACAGCCTGGGAAGGATGCTGGATCTTAAGGCGCAATTTTTCCAGGGTAAGGAGAAAAGAGATATTTCTTATCTTGCCCGCAATATGTCTATTGTCCTGGATTATGACATAAAGATGGCTAGCAGCCGGCGATTTAGCGGCATAAGCCTGGTGCGCTACAATCCTTACCAGGATAGATGGGAAGAAGTAGGGCTTTCCCGCCCGGTTACGGGAACCCTGGGGGAGAGCATCAATCAGCTGGGACGCTATACCCTAGCAGGCAGGAGGTAGGCTATGAAACAAAAGCTTGGGTGGAGATACCGTTTAGCTGTTATAATGGTGATACTCATCTTTTTGGCCTGGCCGGCAGGAGCAGGCCAGGCAGCCCATCCTTTTGTGCAGGGCTATGTGGAAGGATACTTGAAGGAGATAACCTTACCCCCGGCAGGAGGAGAAGGGGAAGCAGCTATAACGGTGGAGACTTATGGGGGAGAGATTTACCGGCTCAAATTAAGCTTGCAGGCTGTTTTGGCTATTGATCAGCGGCCGGCTAAACCTGCTGATTTTAAGCCTGGTATGGAGGTTTATGCCCGGATTGTTAACCGGCAGGCAACCTATGTGGAAGGTTATTCCACAATGGTAGCTTCTTACCTGCCTCCGGGGGGACGGGTACAAAGAGGGGTCATTATCGATATAGAAGGAGAAAATCTTATTATCAAGGATTATGCTGGAGAAAGACGGAATTATTATATCTCACCGGCAACGGTGATTATGCGTCAGGGAAAGCTCATTACTCCCGGTCTTTTGTATCCGGGAGATAGGGTAAAGCTTTATTTTGATGAACTGTATTCTGATGTGGTAGGGCGCATGGAAGTAGAAGGAAATTCGGTGCTGGTAAGCGGCCTCTATCGCGGAAAGCTGGCCTCAGTAGATACCAGCGCGGAAAATCTGGTATTAAGAGAGGTTTATATCTGGCGCAACGGCAGATGGCAGAGCCATGCCGGCATTATGCAGATCCCTTATGTGCCGGAAATAGTTCCTTTTGCCGGAGGACAAAAGCTGGCGGAAAACCGGATGCCTTATTACCGGGGAAGAGATGTTTATATCATTACGAAAAATGTGCTGGGGCGGGAGAGGGCAGTCAATGTTATTTTTAAGAACCAGTATGAAAGCGTGTTTAATGATAAAATAGCTGACATAAACTGGTATGCGGATAAGCTGGAACTTGGGGATAAAAATAATTTTACGCTGCATGAAGGAAGTGTGGTAATAAAGGATGGACGACTGCAGGATAAGATGATTCTGGGAAGCGGGGATGATGTGCTGATTATAGCTGATGGCAGGGGCTTAAGCCGGCTGGCCAATATCATATATGTGTATAATCAAAGCCTGAATAATACGAAGAACGGACAGTATTATATACTGGCTGGCAGGCTGGATCAGGTGACGGAATACCGGCTGTGGCTTAAAGATTATTTTGTGCTGGGGGGCAATCAGTGGGAATCCTTCAGGGGAAGCCGGGAACTGTTTTTTGATCATGATACTGCTTTCTACGATGGGGAAAACCGCATCTTATTATCTGCCGACCAGTTTATCGCCGGGGATTATGCGGTAGATGAAGAGAGCGAACGGGTAAAGAAGGAAGGGCTTAAAGACTGGTATGCTTATCTGTATGTGGATGGGGAAAGGGTAGTTGCTGCCCTTCTGCAGCCTAAGATGGATTCCCTGCTGGTACAGAGGGTAACTACTGGAACGGTTCATAAAGTCGTCCAGGATGAACTGGCAGGATGGACGGTTGAGATGAGGGACGGAGCTGATTTTAGCCCGGCCCGGGGACAGTGGATGCCGAGAACGGCTTTCCTGCGGGTTAATCTGGAAAAAGCCTTGCTTATCAAGGAAGATAAGCTCATCACCCCGGAAGAGTTGAAAACAGGAGACCGCCTTTATATGGTAAGGGATGACTTTTTCGGTAAAGTAATAGTGGTGAAGTAACATGAGGGAGAGAAAAGAGATGAAAAAAAGGGTAGCTGTATTAGCTTTTTCCATATGTCTTGTAGTTTGCCTGCTGTTTCCGGCTCTGCCGGCAGCAGGTTATCCCGATATAAACGGCGGAGTTTACAATGAATATGAATATGAAGAAATAGTGTTTTTATCCGGAGAACCTGTCAAATTTACAGGCAAGGTTACTACCAGCTACAAAGAAAAGGAGAATCAGGCTACAGTAAGGTATACTATGGATTTAAAGCCGGAAAATGAAAGCATCAAGGGAAAGCTGAGCCGGCAGGTTACTTATAGTATAAACTATGACAGGCGTACTGACAAAGGACAGACAATTGCCGATATAAAAGTAACTTCCTTCAAGGAAAACATTGACCTGGATAAGGATAAATACAAACTGGAAGATTTTCAGTTTTCCTCTTCCCGCATAATAGACAACCGGCCGGCTTCTGATTTTTATTCCGGCACCTGGAGTGCACGCAAGTATTATACGATTAATAAAACAGAAGGGACGGCAGTTGTTGATATAAGCGGGGGGACAGCAGGCTATGCTAATTTCTGGGGCACTACTACTACCCAGCTGATCGAAAAAGTCATAACGGTAAACCGTACCCTGCCGGGCAATAATAAAGGAGAAAGCGGGGAAAAGGTAGGCTGGCAGGGAACGGTAAAGATTGACCAGGTGGACAGTATGCGCAAAACCTTAAAATATGAAGAGAATAAGGCTGACCTTGCCAGTTTCAGCGGGGGGCATATGCGTATTACCCAGCAAAACATGTATGCCCGCTATGAGTATGATCTCCCCTACATAAAGGAAGGACAGGTGGAGGAAAGTCGGCGCCAGCAGGGAACTATCGAGCTTAGCAAAGACAAACTGCCACAGATTGAAAGGCTTATCATACCCAAATTTTATGATACCGGGGGGCACTGGGCCCAGAAGAGTATAGAAAAACTGTATTCCCTGGATGTTTTTACGGATAATTCTTCTTTCTTTGTTCCCGATGCTCCTATGAACCGTATGGATTTTGTGCGGGCACTCATGAAAGCCTGTGATATAAGGGTAGAGGGAGAGACAAAGAAGAAAACAGGCAGCCGCAAACAGCCGGCAGAAGTTTCCCCTTTCCAGGATGTGCCCTCTACCAGTGATGATTATAAATATGTGAAAAGTGCTCTGGAAAAAGGGATTGTAAGCGGTATGAGCCGGGACTTTTTTGGAGCTAAGGAAAACCTTACCCGGGCGCAAGCAGTTACTATACTGGTAAGAGCCCTGGGTTTTGAGCATAAGGCACCTACACCGGGGTATTATACTTCTTTTGCTGATGATGAGAAGATTCCCGGGTGGGCAAAAGATAGTGTATATATTGCCCGGGAGATTAATTTGATAAGCGGGGATACCAGTTATCGCTTTAATCCGGATAAGGTTATGACCCGGGCGGAAGCTTCGGTTATGCTGGTTAGATTTTTAGAGTTTCTGGAAAAAGATTTGCAGAAGAACTATCGGGAAGAGATTATCCTTTATAACCGATAGATATAAGGCTTCTCATTAAGGCAGGTGAAAAGCTTGCGCGGAAAAATGTTATGGGCAGCAGCTATCATAGCCGGGGTTATATGTGCTGCCTGTTTTCTTTACTGGGACAGGAATATACTGCTTGGCAAGGAAGAAAAAGCACTGGCCTGGGAACAGGAAGCGGAAAACAGGCGTCTTTTTCCCCATCCGGATAGCACCTGGTATGATATGGAACTTACCCTGGATGCTGCAAGTGGTATTATATACGGCCATACCTTTTTAACTACCCGCAATACTTCGGGAAAAGCATTGAAGGAGCTCTGGTTTACCGCCTATCCTAATGCTTTTAAAGATAAGAAAAGGACTCCTGCTCCCCGGGAAGCTTATTATGCCGGTTTTGATGAGGGATGGCTTAAAGTAGAAAAAATAAGGGTTAATGGGATTACTAGCGTATTTGTGGAAAAAGATGTTAATATTTTGGTTATTCTGCTTGAAGAGATGCAAGAGGGAGAAGATATAAAAATAGAAATGGAATGGAAGGCTAAAGTGCCGAAAGCTTCATATCGTTATGGTTATAAAGAAGGAGTTTTTATGCTCAGCTATTTTTATCCTATGCTGAATGTGCTGAGTGAGAAGGGATGGCATAAGGGGGCTAATTATCCCTGGGGAGAACCTTTTTGTCTGCCTACTGCCAATTACCGGGTGAAAATAACTGTGCCTGCTCCTTATGAGGTTGTAGCTACGGGTAAGGAAATAGGAACTATAATGCGAAAGGGGCAGAATAAGGAATATCACCTGGAAGGCAGGAATATAAGGGATTTTTGCCTGGCAGCCCTGGTTGGCTATCAGAAGATAGAGGGAAGGAACCGGATTGCGGATATAAAAGTCTGGGCTCCAAAGGAGAGGGCTTTCTGGGCCAAAGAGGTTTTGACCGAGGCTTCTTCTATACTCCTTTTTTATTCAGCAGTCTTTTGTTCTTATCCTTATGATGATTTTAAGATAGTTTTTGTGCCTATGCAGGGATTTGAAGGTATGGAATATTCAGGGCTTATATTCTTGCAGGAGCGTTTTTTACAACCTGGCTTTGCAGACAATAAAAAAGCCGTTTTTATCTTGGCGCATGAAATTGCCCACCAGTGGTGGTATAACCTGGTAGGCAATGATCAGATGGCTGAACCCTGGCTGGATGAGGGATTGGCCGATTTCAGTGCCTACAAGTATATGACCGGGGTCAGGGGGGAAAAGGCTTTAGACCGTCTGCAAGGCACGGTTAATTTAGGAAAAGGGCTTAAAGATATGGCATCCCGTAAGGATTATTATCAAACGGCTTATTATGGAGGAGAAGCTTTCTTTGCTGGATTGGAAGAGATGCTGGGCGAGGAGATGGTTTATAATATACTCAGATCTTACCTCGCCCACTATAAATATGATATTGCTTCCCGGGAGGATCTTTTTTATATTATTGAAATGGAGTCGGGAAAAAAATTGGATGCCTATTTTGCCAGCTGGTTTAAAGAGTAGAAACTATACATAGGCCCCATGTTGACGTAAAATATTAAGGGCCTGGTTAGTTTTTTCGTTTTCCGTTACTACAGTTACCAGATAAGGATAGCCCCCGACCAGGTCACCTGTTGCACTTCCGCTGACAGAAGGATCAGCAGCCAGCAGAACACCCAGACAGCGGTCATAATCCTGGCCTATTACCAGAGATGAAAGGCTGCTTGTAAGGCCATATCCTTTTTTGCCGGAAGGGAAGCGAGATATGGTATCTACCTGAACTTCTGAGAAACCTTCCTGTTTTAGCCTGGCGGCTGCATTCTTAGCACTGTTTTCATCAGCAAAATAGGCTAATATAGATCTTTGTCCTGGATTTAACTGCATATAGGGCCTCCTTTTTTTAATCATTAATTATTTTTATTTTGGGCAGTTAGCTGGTTTTTTATGAGTTTTGCCTTTTTTGTGAGATAATAATTAGGGAAAAATAAATTTAGGAGGATGTCTTAAATGAATCCGGTGCAGGAATTGAAAAGAAATTTAAGCGGTATGGTGATGGATGCCTTAAAGAAGGCTAAAGAAGAAGGGCTTTTGGATTATGCCGAGGTTCCCCCTTTTGTAATAGAAGTTCCCCGGGAAAAAGAACATGGAGATTTTGCCTGTAATGTAGCCATGCTTCTTGCCAAACAGGCGAGGATGGCTCCGCGTAAGATTGCCGAGATAATAGAGGATAAAATGGAATGGCAGGAATCTGAGTTGCTAAATAAGGTAGAGGTAGCAGGGGCAGGATTTATAAATTTCTTTTTAAGCCATGACTGGCTTTATGAAGTTCCTTTTTTAGTAAAGAGGATGGGAAGCCGATATGGATATAATGAAGAAAAGGGGGAAAAAATCCAGGTAGAATTTGTCAGTGCCAATCCTACCGGTAATTTGCATATGGGAAATGCTCGGGGAGGGGCTTTAGGCGACAGCCTGGCTAATATTTTGCAGCTGGCTGGCTATGAGGTGGAAAGGGAGTTTTATATAAATGATGCCGGCAATCAGATTGAGATCTTTGGAGATTCCCTGGAAGCCCGTTATCTTCAGCTTACCGGGCATGATGTGCCTTTTCCGGAAAACGGATATGCCGGAGGAGATGTTATTGAGACGGTAAAAAATATCATTGCCGAGTATGGACACACTTTGTTAGATTTAACCCCGGAAGAGAGAAGAAAGATATTGATTGATTATGCCCTGAAAGAAAAGCTTGCCTATATAAAGAAAACCCTGGAAGATTTTGGAGTATTTTATGATGTCTGGTTTAGTGAGAGGACTTTGCATGAATCAGGCAAGGTACAGGAAGTTATCGATTATCTTAAGGAAAAAGGGTATATTTATGAGCATGAAGGAGCTTTGTGGTTTAAATCTACCCTTTTTGGTGATGAGAAAGATGAAGTGGTAGTGCGGGCCAATGGGATTCCTACCTATTTTGCTGCCGATATAGCTTATCACAAGGACAAGTTTGAGCGCGGTTTTGACCGGGTTATTAATATCTGGGGGGCTGACCATCATGGCCATGTAGCGCGTATGAAAGGGGCTATGCAGGCCTTAGGTTATGACCCGGATAAGCTTGATATACTCCTTATGCAGTTGGTACGCCTTTACCGGGGAGGTAATCTGGTAAGGATGTCGAAAAGGACAGGGACTACGGTTACCCTGGATGAGCTTATTGAAGAAGTGGGAAAAGATGCGGCGCGCTTTTTCTTTGTCATGCGCAGCCCGGACAGCCATCTTGATTTTGATCTGGAACTGGCTAAAAAACAAAGCCAGGATAATCCCGTATATTATGTGCAGTATGCCCATGCCCGCATCTGCAGCATTTTCAGGCAGGCAGAGGCATGGGGAATTAAGATGCCGCCTTTAGAGGCGATTGACCCGAAAAAGCTAAAAGAACCGGAGGAGCTGGAAATACTGCGCAAAATTGCTGATTTTCCCGAAGAGATAAATATTGCTGCCCGGAGTATGGCTCCTCATCGCATTGCCCGTTATGTCTTAGACCTGGCTGCTCTTTTCCACAGCTTCTATAACAGCCACCGGGTATTAGGGGTGGAAGATAAGGCTTTACAGGATGCCAGGCTTTTGTTGATGGATATAATCCGCATTACTATAAAAAATGCTCTTAATGTTCTGGGAGTCAGTGCTCCTGAACAGATGTAGGAGGGGTAAGTTTTTTATGGTACAGAAGAAAAAAAGCGAAACTGATCTAGCACTAGAGATTTTAAAGGAAAGAATGGAAGCTATGTACTATGCTGATTTGCTAAGAGAAATTGCCCGGCGCATGGGGAAAGAAGCAGATCCGGAAACGATGACTTCCATTTATACGCGGCTCAATTTAGATCACCGCCTGGTACACCAGGGGGATGGCTACTGGTACTTTGATCCAAACCGCATACGCAGGGAGGGATAGGAGATGAAGATAACCTGGCTGGGACATGCTTCTTTTATTATTGAAACAGGGGGGAAAAAGATAATCACTGATCCTTTTGAGGAAAAGGTAGGCTATCCTTTATATGCAGGCGAGGTAGATATTGCTACCGTAAGCCATGATCATTATGACCATAATGCTGTACACCTCTTAAAAGGCGATCCGCTGGTAGTTAAGGGAAGGGGCGTTTTTGAGCTTGCAGGCATTAAGATAACCGGCTATCCTTCTTACCATGATAAAAGAAAGGGAGAGGAACGGGGAGAAAATACCGTTTACAAGATAGAAAGTGAAGAGCTAAGTATTCTGCACCTGGGAGATCTGGGGCATATACTGGATGACCGCATGGTGGAAGAAATAGGCCGGGTTGATATTCTCTTAATTCCGGTAGGGGGAGTTTATACGATAAATGCCGAGGAAGCATTTGCGCTGGCACAAAAGATTAATCCCCGCATAATTATTCCTATGCATTTTGCTACCCCGGCTTTGACTTTTACCCTGGCCCCGGTAGAAGATTTTACCAGCAAATTTGCTCATACGGTGAAAAAGCCTTATCTATACCTGGAAAGAAAGGAAGATTTACCTGGAGAAACCGAGGTCATCGTACTTGATTATACAAATAGTTGATTTTCAAAAATAAAGAAGGTAAAATGCTAAAGGATTTGCATACAGGAAAGAGAGGGTCTTACAAGTGACTAAATATATATTTATTACCGGCGGTGTTGTATCTTCACTGGGAAAAGGCATTACGGCAGCCTCTTTAGGCAGGCTTCTAAAAAGCCGGGGGCTTAAGGTTTATCTGCAAAAATTTGATCCTTATATAAATGTAGATCCGGGAACGATGAGCCCTTATCAGCATGGAGAAGTTTATGTTACAGATGATGGGGCTGAAACCGACCTGGATGTAGGACATTATGAACGCTTTGTGGATGAGAGTTTAACTCAACATGCCAACTGCACGACAGGACGTATATATCAAGCGGTTTTAGATAAAGAACGTCGGGGAGATTATCTGGGACAAACGGTGCAGGTTATACCCCATATAACCAATGAAATCAAAGAGAGGATAACCCTGATTGAGAAACAGTCTCATCCTGATATAGTCATAACGGAAATAGGGGGAACAGTAGGAGATATAGAGTCTTTGCCTTTTCTGGAGGCGATAAGACAGCTCAAGGTAGATCTGGGAAGAGAAAGGGTATTATATATACATGTTACTCTGGTTCCCTATATAAAAGCTGCCGGAGAGCTGAAAACCAAGCCTACCCAGCACAGCGTAAAAGAGCTGAGGAGTATTGGGATACAGCCTGATATACTGGTGTGCCGCACCGAAAAAGACTTATCGGAAGAGCTTAAAGCTAAGCTTGCTCTCTTCTGTGATGTAGACCGCAAAGCAGTGATCCAGCTTAAGGATGCTTCTTCTATTTATGAAGTACCGCTTATGCTGGCCGAGGAAGGGCTGGATAAAGAGGTAATCAAGAGGCTTGACTTAAAGTGTGGGGAAGCTGATCTGGAAGAATGGAAAGATATGGTACAGAGGATACACCACCTGGATCGCAAGGTGCGTATAGGTCTGGTGGGCAAATATGTTGAACTGCCCGATGCTTATATAAGTATAGTTGAGTCCTTGAAACATGCAGGTTTTTGCTATAATACCGAAGTAGATATAAAGTGGATTTACGCCGAAAAGGTAGAAAAGGAATCAGCGGAGAAGTTTTTGCATGATGTAGATGGCATCCTGGTACCTGGTGGATTTGGGGAAAGAGGGATTGAAGGCAAAATAGCAACCGCTAAGTATGCTAGAGAGAATAAAGTGCCTTACCTGGGGATATGTCTGGGTATGCAGTGTGCGGTAATCGAGTTTGCCCGCCATGTATGCGGGCTGATGGGGGCTAACAGCTCGGAATTTGATCCTCATTCCCCGCATCCGGTGGTTCATCTCATGCCGGATCAGGAAAATATTGAGCAAAAAGGTGGAACTATGCGCCTAGGGGCTTATCCCTGTCATATAAAAGAAGGGACTAAAACCTATGATGTTTATAAGACAGGGATTATAAGTGAAAGACACCGGCACCGCTATGAATTCAATAATGATTATCGGAAGATTATGGAAGAAAAAGGGATGATAATTGCCGGGCTTTCCCCGGATGGGAGGCTGGTAGAAATAATAGAGCTTAAAGATCATCCCTGGTTTGTAGCCTGTCAATTTCATCCTGAGTATAAATCCAGGCCCAACCGGCCACATCCTCTGTTTTTGGGGCTTATAAAAAGCTCTCTGGCTTATAAAGAAAACAAAAAGCAGGCTTTTTAGTTAGCCTGCTTTTTAGAATTTTTAGAAGGGAATGCGGTTAGTTTTGGACCATATTTTCATTTCCTTAGCGGCTTTTACCAGATCATCCCGGAAATCAGGATGGGCGATGTTGATCAAGGCTTCGGCACGTCCCCATACGGATAAGCCTTTAAGATTAGCCTTGCCGTATTCAGTTACTACATAGTGTACTATGGTACGCGGAACTGTTACTACTGACCCTGGTGTCAGCAGAGGTTTGATACGGGAATGGAGTTTACCTTCTTTATCTGTATAGGTGGAAGTAAAGGCTAAAAAGCTTTTGCCGTTTTTGGAATGGAAAGCCCCGATTACAAAATCCAGCTGTCCTCCGGTGCCCGATATCTGACGCAGACCGGAAGTTTCCGAACATATCTGGGATAAGAGGTCAATTTCGACGATGTTGTTTATGGATATAAAATTATCGTGTCTGGCTATGCGATGGGGAGCATTAGTATGGAATACAGGAAACGATGCCGCTAAAGGATTATTATTCAGAAAATCATAGGTTTCCTGGGTGCCCAGACAGAAGGTATAAGCCGATTTATACCGGTCATAGGCTTTTTTCGTATTAGTTATCTTGCCTTTTTCGTACATTTTAACGAAGGAATCACAAAACATTTCGCTCTGGATGCCTAGATCTTTTAAATCCGAATCAGCAATCATGGTGCCGATAAGATTAGGCATAGCCCCTATACCCAGCTGGAGACAGGCTCCATCCGGAATCTCTTCTACTATGAGCTCGGCTATGCGCCGTTCGGCCGGGTTAGGTTCAGGAGCAGGCGGCAAAGTGAAAACAGGCGAATTGGAACCTTCGATTATGTAATCTACCTCGCTTATATGGACGAATTCTTCATTGCCTCCTAAGCAGCGCGGGAGATTTTCATTGACTTCGACAATAGTCAGTTTGGCATTTAATGCCATTCCCCGGTTGTGCGAGTTGGCGATACCGAAATTAAAACAGCCGTGCTCATCCATAGGAGTAACCTGGGCTACCCATACATCAGGCCACAGATGGGAAAAATGATAGTCATAAGCTATCATAGTAGCTTCATGATAGTTAAAAGGGTTATGAGTAACCAGGCCGAAATCTCCGGCTTTACGGTCGAGAGCGGTGAAATACCAGCTGAAATACTGGAAGGTTTTCTGTTCCGGGTCATTTTTTATTACTTCCGGAACAGGCAGAATAGAGCCGGTAGCCCTTATAGCGACATTTTGCAGATCAGTGCCGGCACGTTTGGAAAGGGCAATATCAAAATCTACCGGTTTAGTAGCAAACATGCCGTATTCGATGATGGAGTTTGATTTTACCAGCCGGGCTGCTTCTTCAGCGGTTATAAGCTTACGCTTATATTCTTCTAAATAGGTTTTCACTTAAGATACCCCCCTTAAGCTTTATTGACCATAACAGATGTGTGGTGAAATAAGGCTATATGTGATATTTTTTAAACTATTGTGATAAATATTATAGATAGAAATATTCGCAAAAAAATCTCAATATCCTGCCTGTTTTCACATTTTAATAAAAAGTATTTAGTAGACTAAATGTGGTAAAATGATAAAGGTTTGGGATATATAAATTTTTTTATATTGGGTCAACCTAAACCAAAACAGGGAAAAGGAGAGACATATGTATACGACGAGGGTAATTGATATAAGAGAAAAGTCAGCATTTAACAGCTTTATTGCATCCCATCCTAAAGGACATTTCCTGCAGCTCTGGGAATGGGGACAGGTAAAAAAAGGAATGGGCTGGGAGATGCTGCCTCTGGTTCTGGAAGAGGATGGAGAGATCAAGGCTTCGCTTTTGATATTAAAGAGAAAGCTTCCCCTGCCTGGTATAAATAGATCTATTTTTTATGCTCCCCGCGGGCCAGTAGCTGATGTTCACAATGAGGAGATTATGCGGCTTCTGTTCGCTGGAGCCAGGAAGCTGGCGCAGGAACATAAAGCTATTTTTTTAAAGATAGATCCTGATGTGCCTAAAGATGATCTTATTTTTGCCGATATTTTAAAAAAGAATGGCTTTCGCAAAAATGAGACCGGTTTAGATTTTGAAGGGGTTCAGCCCTGTTTTGTTATGCGGCTTGATATAACCAGGGATGAAGAAACTTTGCTGGCTAATATGCATTCCAAATGGAGATATAATATAAGGCTGGCTGAACGTAAAGGGGTAAAGATAAAAATAGGGGAAAATAAGGATGACCTCAAGGTTTTTTATGCAATTCTTGAGGAAACGGCAAAACGGGATAATTTTTTAATCCGCGGCTACGAATATTTTGAGTGGATATGGGATTATATGGTGCAAGCTGGTTATGCCCGGCTTTTTATGGCAGAATATGCAAACCAGGTTATTGCTGCCACGCTGGCTATGAAAACCGGGGACAAGGTGTGGTATCTTTATGGAGCTTCCAGCAACCAGCACCGGAATGTGATGCCTAATTATCTTTTGCAGTGGTCGATGATAAAGTGGGCCAAGGAGACTGGATGCACCTTATATGATTTTCGAGGGGTTTCGGGAGATCTGGATGAGAGCAATCCCCTGTACGGGCTGTACCGCTTTAAGAAAGGGTTTGGAGCTGAGCTGGTAGAATTTATCGGCGAGTGGGACCAGGTTTATGATCCCTTTTTTTACCTGCTGTGGACGAAAGCTTTACCCTTTTATCTGCGCTTGACCCGCAGTGTACTGAGGAAATTCCGCAACAAGGAGGCATAAGGGAAAGTGGCCTCAAATTATAACAAGTGGATTGAGATTGACCTGGATATAGTAAGGAGCAATTTACAGATAGTAAGGAGCAAACTGGCTGAAGAGGTAAGGCTTATTGCGGTAGTGAAAGCTGATGCTTATGGTCATGGAGCCCCTGCCGTAGCTCAGGTTTTGTATCAAGAGGGGGTAGATTTTTTTGCAGTAAGCTATCTTGATGAAGCACTGAGGCTACGCCAGGCAGGTCTAAAAGCCAGTATAATGCTTTTTTGTCCTTTGATATGCAGGGAAGATATGATGGAAGCGATAGAGAATAATCTGGTAATAAGTATAACCTCCCCGGAAGAAGCTTCTCTGCTTAGGGAAGCAGCTGCCCGCCTTAACAAGATGGTCAGGGTACATTTGAAGGTGGAAACCGGGCTGGGCAGGTTCGGGCTTACTGCAGAGGAAGCTCTGGAAGTTTGCCGTTCTTTAAGCGAGAACTCCTGCATATATTTAGAAGGTATATATACCCATATGGCCCATGCTGTAAACCGAAAATATACGGAAAAACAGTTTTCTCGTTTTCAGCAGGTTATCAGGAGATTGGAGAAAGAAGGCTTCAGCCTGCCGGTGAAGCATTGTGCCAATAGTGCCGTTTTTCTTCTTTATCCTCATATGCATCTTAATGCCGTACGCATAGGCACCCTTCTTTCCGGACAGCATCCCCTGCTGGGGGATTTTAATAGTCATCTTTCCCTTAAAGACCCTTATAAGTTTAAGGCCCGGGTTATATCGGTAAGAACTAAGGAAAAAGGCAGCTATTTAGGCTACTTTAGAACCTACCGTTTAAAAAAGGAGAGCAAGGTGGCGGTAATTCCCGTAGGTTTTGTAGATGGGCTGGCGCTGGAGATAGCCAATCCGCCTTTAAACTGGATAGACTTTTTAAAAATGCAGATTAAACGTTTTTTAGCTTATCTTGATGTTCCCGGGTTTAATCTGCAGGTTAAAATAAATGGAAGTTTATATCCGGTGCGGGGCAAGGTTTTTATGCAGATGGCTCTGGTTGAACTGCCACTGGAAGCTGATGTAAAAGCAGGGGATGAAGTGGAGATTCCGGTGCGTAAAACTTTGGCCCGGCCTGATGTGCCCCGCCTTTATATAAGGGAAGGAGAGGCAGGAAAGCTGGATTTTGCTAACAAGGTCACCTATCTGGTGGAGGAGGGTTAAAATGGTGAAAAAAAGGCTGGTAGTAGTCATGATGGTAGTTTTTTTGCTGGTGGTAGGAGGGGTAGCGTTAAAAAACAGCAGCCAGGGAGGTAAAATAACCAGCAAAGGAGAGGTGGTAGGGGTTATCAATATTGATGGGCCTATTACCGGGAGTTCTACCACCGATATTATGGGCACAGGGGGAGTAAGTGCTCTGGATATAATGGAAAAGATAAAGACAGCCCGGCAAAGGCCGGATATAAAAGCGGTAGTTATAAGGATCAACAGCCCGGGGGGGACAGCGGCAGCCTCCCAGGAGATAGCTGAAGAATTAGATAAACTTAGAAAAGAAGGCAAACCGGTGGTTACCTCTATGGGAGACATGTGTGCCTCAGGCGGATACTGGCTGGCCTGCAGCACGGATTATATCATGGCTAATGGAGGAACTCTGACGGGAAGCATAGGAGTTATAATGCAGATAGCCAACCTGGAGGAGTTATACCGCAAACTAGGCATAGAGATGGAAACGATAAAAAGCGGGAAACATAAGGATATAGGCTCTTCATCCCGGGCGCTTACCGAAGAAGAGAGAAAGCTCCTGCAGGATTTGATAGATGATTCCTATAACCAATTTTTGGAGCAGGTAAAGAAGGGAAGAAAGGGGAAAATTAGCGAGGAGGAACTTCTAAAAATTGCTGATGGCCGGATATTTTCCGGCCGCCAGGCTTTGGAGCTGGGGTTAGTTGATGGACTGGGCAATTACTATGATGCCATAAGGCAGGCGGAAAAGATGGCAGGAATTAAAGAAGGAACCGCGCAGGTAGAAATTTTGAACCAGCCTGATTTCTGGAGCCGGTTAGGCTTGAGCAGGGTTAAGATAGATAATATCCTTTTTCAGGATAAGTGGATAGAGATGAGGTAAAATTAACAACTGGGGAGGTGAAAGTTTGAGTTTTACGGAAATAGTATATGGAGTTTTGTTTCAACCGGTTAATACCTTTCGTTATTTAAAAGAGGCCAGGCCTCTAGGATTAAGCCTTCTCATATGGGCAGCAGTTATAATATTAAGTGTAGTAATAGGGCAGGGAGAAGCTTATGTTAATAACGAAATAAAAAGCTTAGGCTTGCCTTTACAGGTAGCCGGGATGTTGAACTGGGTGGTAGGCTTATTTTCCTTTATTATGCTTTTTGTGATGGCAGGGATTTATTCACTCCTTGCGGACATCATATATGGGAGGAATAATGCTAAAGGACTGCTGGTTTGTTTGGCCCTGGCTTCTTTGCCAGGAGTTTTAGGATCTGCTTTAAGCTATGTACTGGCTCTGGCTGGTATTAAATGGCTGGGAATGCTTTTTAGCCTGGCAGCCGGCATGTGGGTTATAGTCCTGCAGATATTGGCTTTGCGGGAAGCCCTGGAATTGACTACTTCGGGAGCCCTGCTGATATATTTTATCCCTTTTATAGTTTTATTTATTTTTGCCCTCCTGCTGATAGTTTTAATAGGAATAGCCGGTTATAGCAGTTTTAATGCCGTTGGAGGTTAAACAAGCTTTTTGTCGAGTTATAAGGTAATTTGGTCCTAAAAAAAAGCAGGATATAGACTGCCTAAAGCGAAAGTATTTGACAGATACTGGAGCAGGGGGACTTACTTGTGACATGGCGTATTCTGATAGCTGATGACCAGAAGGGGATAAGAAAACTTTTAGCTGAGCTTTTTAAGCGTGATGGCTGGGAAGTGATACTGGCCGAAAATGGAGAGGAAGCAGTGGCTAAGGCTATGGAGTTCAGGCCTAATATGGTGATAATGGATATGAAGATGCCTAATATGAACGGCCTGGAAGCGGCGGTTAATATATTGACGAATTTTAAAGATATAAATATTATTATGATGACTGCCTATGGGGAAACGCGGATAGCGGAAGAAGCGCTTAAAGCAGGTATAAAAAAGTGTATAAACAAACCTTTTGACATATTCGAACTGTTATCCCTGGTCAATGAGATGGCAGGGAAAAAAAGCTGCTGGGAACAAAAACTAGGTTAAGAGGTGATTAAAATGCCTTTGGTGTCGGTAAGTGAACTTTTATGGAAAGCAGAAGAGGGAGGTTATGCGGTAGGGGCTTTTAATGCCAACAATATGGAAATAGTGCAGGCTATTGTAAAAGCAGCGGAAATGGAAAATGCCCCGGTAATCATGCAGGCCAGCCAGGGGGCTTTGAGCTATGCTGGACTTCGCTATATTACGGAAATGGTAAAGATAGCTGCTGAATCTACCCATGTGCCGGTGGCCCTTCATCTCGACCACGGTACGGATTTTGCGCAGGTAGTTCGCTGTATAAGAAGCGGTTTTACTTCGGTTATGTATGATGGCTCCAAGCTGCCGTTAGAAGAAAATATTGCCATGACCAAAAAGGTTATAGAAATCGCAAGGCCGATAGGGGTGTCTGTCGAAGCTGAGCTAGGAAAAATCGGGGGAACTGAAGACCATATATATGTAAGTGAAAAAGAAGCGATGTATACTGATCCCGATGAAGCCAAGTATTTTGTCGAACAGACCGGGGTGGAAAGCCTGGCCATAGCTATAGGGACAGCCCACGGCCAGTATAAAGGAGAGCCCAAGCTCGATTTTGCAAGATTGGCCAAAATAAAAGAGCTTACCAGAATTCCTATTGTTTTGCACGGTTCTTCCGGGGTTCCTGATGAACAGATAAGGAAAGCTATCGAACTGGGGGTACGCAAGGTAAATATTGATACGAACATAAGAGAAGCATTTGTAGGAGCCATGCGCAAAGTGATGGCGGAAAAACCTGATGAAATCGATCCGCGCAAGATATTAGGGCCGGCTCGGGAAGCAACGGTAGAGATTATACGTGAAAAAATAAGGCTTTTCGGCAGTGCCGGCAAGGCTTAAGGAAAGAGAAAAAGATGTTGCTTAATGATGGGGGGATCAGATTGATCTCCCCATCAAAATAAGGAGGATGGTTATTAGAAGGAGGTATTATGAGCTTTGCGTATTTTTATAGATTCTGCTAATATAGAAGAGATAAGAGAAATAAATGACTTGGGTTTTTTAGCGGGAGTAACTACCAACCCTACCCTTATTGCCCGGGAAAAAAAAGATTATCGCACGGTTATAGCCCAGATTTGCCAGATAGTATCCGGGCCGGTAAGTGCAGAAGTAATAGCAACTGATTTCCCTTCTATGCTTAAAGAAGCCGAGGAGCTGGCCTCTATCCATCCCAATGTAGTCATAAAGGTTCCCCTTACTGAGGTTGGACTGCAAGTTATAAAGAAGCTGAAAGATAAAGGGATTAAAACCAATGCCACCCTGGTTTTTTCCGCCAATCAGGCTTTGCTGGCGGCCCGGGCGGGAGCTGCCTATGTCAGTCCTTTTGTGGGGCGCATTGATGATATAAGCCATGATGGATTGCAGCTTTTAAGTGATATAATGAGTATTTTTGACCAGTATATTTTAGAAACAGAAGTTATAGCCGCCAGCATAAGACATCCGGTGCATGTCCTGGAGGCGGCCAAACTGGGGGTGCATATTGCCACTGTTCCTTATAAGGTAATCAAGCAGATGATTGCCCATCCGCTTACGGATGCGGGGATAGCTAGATTTTTAGCTGATTATAAGGCGGCTTTTGGTCAAGATTAAAATTAGGAGGTTAGCAACAGTTGAATTAAATTTATAAAGTTTTTAAAAACTCTATACACAATTTATAATTTTTTGCTAATCTGTGCATAGAGGCAATTTTTGTGAAATATTACAGCATTGGGCAATTTGCCCAATTAATAGGAAAGACAGAACAAACATTAAGAAACTGGGACAAGAAAGGAGTTTTAAA
>NZ_FQWY01000075.1 GCF_900129805.1 Thermosyntropha lipolytica DSM 11003 | reverse complement strand
CGGCTCAAAACTGATAATTGCTCCCAGATTTTATCCATCAAGTAAAAAATGCAGCAGTTGTGGTTACATTCTTCCCGAATTAAAACTCTCAACCAGACAGTGGGAATGTCCGGAATGTGGAGCGAAACATGATAGAGACATTAATGCAGCTATAAACCTTATGCAGTATGCAAATATTGCATAAACATGAGTACCGCAAGTTCTGCGGGAATTAACGCCTGTGGAGATTGGCTCTGCGGCGGAACGGGAAACCGGTCTACGAGCACCCGGTCTATGAAACAGGAAGCCTGGAGTAGATATTTTTCTATGAAAGGTGGAACGGTATAGAGCCAGAGACTATGGCGGAGCTAAGAAAGCTTGTGGAGGTTTATTACCAGAGAATGCAGGAAATAGGCCATGTGGACATTGTTCGCAGCATAGTCTTTGATAATGTTGGAGCAGAAGAAGGTCTGCCGCTGGTGATTGCCGATGCGGCTGAACATATAATGGTAGCTCTGTTATATAAGCGTATTTTCGACCTCGAATGGGCAGACCTCATTGCCGCACTGTTTACCCTGCTTTACCGGGATTTAAAGGAAAAGCAACCTAATAAAGAGATTTAGCCGGTGAGAAGAGATCGGAAGCTAACCGGCACAGCTGCCAGGCTGGGCGGTCATTTCGCCAGGCGCATAATATAGGTAGGGACAATATCCCTAATAAATGGATAGTCGCTGCCGATTAGTAATTGGACAGTAATGGTTGCTCTTGGTTAGCCTCCCTTTCATAATTCGTAATTGCCGGAGTGTCTTGCGATTTCGTGCAGAAAGACCTGGGTTCGGTATGGTTCCGGGAGCCAGTGCGAACCCTTCCGCAGTTCTTCAGCATAGCTTAGGCTCACCGGATACCAGGTATCTGTTACCATATCCGGATGGGCTAGATAGGTGATTACTTCCGTAAGTATCGCATCTTCTCCATGGATTTTGACCTTTAGGGTTGTCCGCTCATAATGGTGAGGATAGCCTTCACGCCTATCAAGGTATTCGAGCCCGGCATCACTTATCTGGTATATAAGGCCAAATACGCTGTTTCCTAGCTGAGGCATCAGGTTGGCATACACACTACTGCCGTCGGCGGCTATTTTATTAAGGGCAAAACGATAGCCTGCTAGCTCACCAATAGCCAGAGGACAGAATTCGCTGCTTTGACCATGCTCGAACAGACGGCTGCCTGGGCCGTTATGCAGGCAAGAGCCATAGGCAAAGTAAAGGTAAGGATATTTATGACCCCACCGTCGGTTTTGCACTCGCCTTGCCCCATCAGGAAGAGCCCGGGAGGCCCAGCGGTAAGTCCAGGCCAGGCAGTGTTCGCCCTTGATAGTTTGAACAGTGACTATTTCCCGCTCATACAGGTTGTCCTTCCCCGGTCCGGAATAGCCTTCCAGATCGTCCAGGACAGACATTGCTTCCCGCACATCGCTTAGTTCGATCAGTTCACCGAAGACTAAGCCGTTACCGGAAACAAGGGCGGGATAGCCGTAGGGCAAATCATACAGGATGCCTTTAATATATGCGGGAGTAATCCTTAGAGCGTAGTCTGAGATAATATGGTGGTTTATTTCCCCCTGCATTAAGGTTCCGTAAACAAAAACCTGATTGATCATCGTTCATGCCTCCATTCTTTATTAAAAAACTTCCGAATCTAAAGCTTTTTGAAATTAAATAGTTATGCTTTTTTTAAAAGCTGACAAAAGTGCCTCGCTTTGTTATTAAAGATTATCACATCAGCTCTATTTTCTCCAAAGGTGGGAGGATTAGCCAGCTATCACAAAAAGGATACATTTTTTGTGACTTAAAAGTTATCACCTGTTGATTTTACAATTTGCCCATCTCATATCCTAAAAAGCCAAAAATGACAGAAAATCAGTAGTTAGGGAAAAATTTTAATGGTAAAATATAACTGTAAACAATTGCCCCCTGATCTGTCCCGCTGCCGAAAAATAGGGGGATAGAAGCCTTTAAACAGGTATGAAGGGTTCATATTTAGTTCCTGTGAATTTTCTCCCCCGCAAAATAGGGTTTAAGCCCTTGCCAGATGGGGCTTACAGAAGGCAGGGTTACAAAACCTAATCCCCGTCAGGGGACGGAAACCAAGAACAAACCCCTCCACATGGGCATGGTCAGTTACAAGTTACAAAACCAAATCCCCGTAAGGGGACGGCAGTTATTGAAAAGTTTTTTTACCTAATAGATACCTGATATACAGGAAGGAGCCCTTTTATGGGAGAAATAAACATCCATGACCGGTTTTTCAAAAAATACCTGGAAAATCCCCGCATAGCAGGGAGTTTTCTCTCCTACATCCTGCCGGAGGGAATAAAAAAGATAGCTGATCTATCAAACCTTACTTCCA
>NZ_FQWY01000029.1 GCF_900129805.1 Thermosyntropha lipolytica DSM 11003 | reverse complement strand
CAAGATGGTTCAGATTCCTCTATGGTCGATCTCTACCGCAGTTGAAAATCCTGCCGATTGGCGTTTGGATGATATATAAGTTTCTAAGTTTGCGTCAAACCTCGGGCTAGGTATTACAGAAAATTATCCATGGGATCGCGGGTATCAGTAAGAATATCGCGGCTCAGCTTGTTGCCATCGGGTAAGCTATAGATTATTACGAAATCCTGTTGCTTATTTATTACTGCCAATATTTCTTTTTTTAGTAAAAGCATTTGTCCCTCAGTAATATCTCCTTCAAAAACTGACTTTTGCACATGTACCAGATATTTACGACAGGTTTTCATTATTTTAACCAGTCGACGCTTTCCTTTTTCGTCATCTGTACTAATGTCATAGATTAAAATTACCCTGATATTTATCACCACCAAACTTTCATAGGAGTAAAAGTTACTTCACCCAACAAGTGTTTTATAAGCTTATACAGATCCAAACGTATTAGGCTTTTATATCGTATCTTTCGTTTGAGGCTCCTATGAGTTATAGTTTTCTCCATTAATTCTTCAAATTCCTTTACAAATAAACGCCTGCCTTCCTCAGTAAGGTAGACAAAATTTATATTATTATCAAAATGTTTTTCCTGAAGCATGTTTAGGTTAATAAGCCGAAAAATGAGCCGATCTACTAATACGGGCTTGAAAATTTCTGCAATATCTAAAGCGAGCGAATAGCGGCGTTCGGATGGCTCATGCAGATAACTGATTGTAGGATTAAGAGCTGTGCGATGTATTTCTTTTAGAATAGCAGTGTACAGTAAAGCATTGCCAAATGAAATCAGGGCATTTAAAGCATTGCCTGGAGGTCTTTTACTTCTTCCCTGGAAATCCCAACCGGTTATATCTGCCCAGTTTGAATAATAAATTTTGCGGGCGTGTGCTTCGATACTCATCACTTTTTCAATACTAGAGGCTTCACCGAGGAGTTTGCGATAGTCATCCAAACAGTTGCAGCTTTCTTCGTATTCTCTTTTTTCTAGATTTCGCCTGATATTATGGATAGCTCCATCTACCAGGATTCTAGCCAGCACCAGGCGTTTTTTTTCATCTAGATAGTGTTCTACCTGTTTCACAATTAAAAAACCTGACAAAAGAGCATCGCGTGGTATGAAACTCCCGCTATAATGGCCGTAATAGTTAAAAAAATGGACACATATCTGTTTCTGGCTTAGAAATTCAAGTAACCTGGTATTCAAATCCATTTCGCTAAAACAATATATGTGGTCAACGTCTTCTACGGGGATTATGCGACGTTCTTCCGAAGTCTCGAGTGCTAAAGTGTCGTCTTTGCGTCTCAACCGGCCGGAAGAGAAAATGTAGTATGTTCGGCTTATAGGAATCGCCTCCTTTCAAGCATAGCAAAAATCAAAGTATGCACAGCGTGAGCAGAACTTTTTTGTTTTCTTTGGTGGCAGAATTGGTTTTTTCAATATTTCTTGAATGCCTTTAAGTACCTGCATAAGCTGTATGCGATCATTGGCATCAAATTCTACATTAACTTTTCGCATACTTGCTGGATAGTGAATAACACCTGAAAAACAATTAACACCCTGACACTGCAAGTAGTAAATATAGTATTTCAATTGCCAAATGTGCGCTTCCTCAAACTTTTTGCTTTTTTTGATTTCGTGGACATAAACCTGGTCGTTGAAGCGAAGGAAGTCTATTTTTACAGTGTCAAAGGTTATTTCTCTATTACGTTCATGCTTGAATCGTGCTTCGTGTAAAATCTTACCTTTTATAACATCTGCATTCCCTGATACATTTTCCATATTAATTCCTTTAGCAAAAAGCCATAGCTTGCGGTGGCAGATGAAAAAATAAGATACCATAGTACCTGTAATGGCCAGTTCTTGTACCTCTGGGCTATTTTTATCTTTCAAAATACATCAATCCTTTCTCAGAGTCATAATGTATATGGAATATTTTAAGTTCTGCCAGCCAGCGTTCCAGTTTATCCCTTACTCTTTCACGCGCAAAAGAGTCTAAGTTCCCGGGAATCATTTTTTCAATATCTAAGTCTGAGTAATATCTGTCTTCGCCTTTGCTGAGCGCGTAATAAGGACAGCTGACCACAAACGCGGGTAATATGCTGGTTGCGAGTTCCAGATAATTGAGTTTTTCCTGGTGATCAGATACCCATTGCCGAATAGTGTAATAAAAGTCTTCTGTCATTTCTGCGGGAATACCTTTGATATCAGTTATGTTCCTAAATAATTTCATGGCATCACGTCTCTTTTCAGAACAGTAGCCATGATCTAATATTTCCAGTGTTTCATAATACTGGTTAAGATAACTTCCCAGATTCAGATTGGATGCGGAGCTGTTACTATTTTCTAGTAAATTATATGTGTGTTCTATCCAGTGCTCTTTCATTTTCTCGCTCAGCAATAAGTCTTTGCCTTCCATTTGGCTTGCTTTATCACAAAGTGCTTGATTAATTCCTTTTGTATCCTTCTTTTTTTTGCTTGTCTTCTGGTGGAAGCATAAATGCCAGGAGTCGTCAAAAGTTTTAAAATCCGCTGCTTTAACAAAATAAGCGGGGTTTTCAAAAGCATTGAGCAGAGTCAGGAGTGATAAGGCACTAAGGTCACGATCATAGACTCTACCTATGCCAGATGATAGTATGGCATCATTTTCTGGTGCATTTTGCTTTGCCTGTTTGCCGGCGTTTATCATTATTACAACATTGGCTTTGTCGGGAGCATTATTCCCACCTTTACGGGCAAAACGACGAAAAACTCTTCCCATTCGTTGGACCAGGCTGTCTGCTGGTGCTAACTCGGTAAACATGATATCAGCATCCAGATCCAAAGAGGCTTCAACGAGCTGAGTCGTTACAACAATGCAGGAATCGATATCGCGGTCAATTCGGTTAGGCATATAAGTATCGACGACAAGTTTTTCTAGATACCTGCGTTGTTTTTCGATGAAGCGAGAGTGTAGTAATGCCGTTCGAATATTTTCATCATTATTTATCCTGCTTTTTATCAATTCGTAAATAGCACAGGCTGCACGAACAGTATTCATGATAACTAGTACTTTCAATCCTGAACGGGCAGCAGAAAGTATGTCATTTATAATGCATGCATAGTCTCCATCATGGACCGTTACCCTTATCCTGTGTCGGGTGGATTTAGCAATTTTTTCAAAGCCAGGATTGTCGAGCAATCTAACAACCTGGTGGTCATCTAAACCGACTCTTTCCTTTAAGGTTTTTAGAAGAAAAGGAGGTAAGGTTGCTGTCATTACTAGAGTTTTACCTCCGAAAAACACATTTTGCTGCACAAGATGTGTGATTATAGCAGCAGAGCGAGGATTGTAGGCTTGAACCTCATCGATAACCAAGGCTCCATCCATAAGTGTGGCAAAGATTCGCTCATATCCCGGGTACCTGAGTGCTGCAGGAGCAATTTGATCAGCGGTGGCAACTATATAAGCTCTGGTCAAATGACGTGCCATATCGAGAGCCTGCCGTTTTTCCCCTTCGAAGTCTTGATGCTGGTTCGATGTTTCGCGCAGGAACAGTTCGAGAGCGGCATCGCTGTGGAGCAGGGTAGTCTGATCTATGCCCATAAAGTCTGCTGTGCGATCGAAAATTTTATTGACAGCTGCGCGCATAGGTAATGTTATCAGGTTTTTTCGTCCAGCGCCCCAAAGATAAGCAAATTCGGTCTTACCAAAACCTGTTGGGGCCACTAGTATCATATTTTCCCCTTGTAATGACGAATTAACGGTAAAAAAATCTACCTGCCAGCAAGTATTTTTCCCAAAGTGAGCTAAGAGCTTGTTTTGCATCTGAGCTGGTGACAGTGGTTTGCTTGTTTCTATATCAGCAATACTCAAGCCTGTTCCACCATCTTCTACTAAAGAAGCAAAATGATCAGCCCGCATAAGATTTCCGGCAACAAATGTACGCAATTTTTCTATCTCTTCCTTCTGTTCTCCATTTTTGAGCCTGATGGGAAGGAAGCTCAAGGCATAAGGAGGGATAAGCAATCCTGCGTCTCCGAGGTTATTGTATTGCAGATACTCTGTTAATACAAAGTTTATGCCTATAGCTTCCACGCTTAGATTAAATACCGAAACAAATTTATCCAATTCTTCCTTAATTTGATTTATTCGAGCATTCCAGCAATCAGAGGAATTATACAGCTCATTAACTTTTTGCCTGATTTCCGGGGCTCTGTATCCCATAAATAAATCAGGAAAACTGTCTCGCCAGTGATGAAAAGCAACAGCAGAAAGAATTATAGCAATGGATGATGGAGACAAAGACAGGAGTTTTTCAGGTTTAAACAACAATATTGAAAGTAGGCCATGAGGGATTTCACAGCCATAATTTGCCTGGATTTTGTTTTTTTGTATTTTGGCCTGAAAGACAGGGTCTATTTTTCCTAGATCGTGAAACAAGGCTGCATATTGGAGGGCCTTCCACCATTCTTCCGGGAAATTTCCACGCGAACGTTCCCGTAGAACGGAAATAGCACGCAAAACATCTACCGTATGTTCAACCAGTGTAGTACCGGAACTCTTGCCCAGAACTGGTTCCATTGCTCTCTCCTCCTTCCTTGGCAATAGTTGCCATATAAACCGGAATCCCTTCTTCCGGGTCGACAAACAAAACAGGCAGGCAAAATCCTGACAAAAGAGGGATGGAAGTAGAGCAAAGCTTAGCAGGAATATGACTAAAGTTGCGAATTAAGGATTTACTGGATGGTGTTTTAATCAAGCGATATGTGGAAGTTACTAAAACAGCAGTTCCTTGCATCTTCTGATACAGTTCAGCATATTTATCATGATTTAAGTAATGTTTTAGGCCAAAGGCAGCACTTGGAGCTGGCAGCCACTGATAGTAGCAATTTGCTTTTCTAAAATCGGCAATCTGGTTAGAAACCTTTAAGTCTATTTTAGTCATAGATTCAACCATGGCCCAGTCTTCTGCCCGGCCAAAATGTAAATGACTTAACCATTTTTCCGGGGTATTAAGGTTGGCACAAATATTGTTTAGAACCGAACTATCAGAATGGTATATGTATAGCAGGGTTTCAACATCATTTAGCACTTCGATTTTAATAGGAGTCTGACTGCCGGGATGTTCGGGCTTTTCCTGCCAAATCCGGTTGTCGGTGCTAACAAACCTTTTTTTGTGTTGAGCTGAATTTAGATTGCGCAACCATATATATTCGCTAGTCACATAATCATGTCGTGACAATATTCCTAGAGCCAGTGTGCTATGCAACATTTGATTAATCTTGTCCTTATTGCCTAAAATATTGCAAAAAAATCCGATAACTGTTGAATAAGGTGGCAGTGGATATGTTTTACGGGGATTACCGCTGTGAATGACCCGAAAATGAGCATTTGGCATGAAGACCTTTATTTTCAATACATTTATTGATTTCACGTATTCTCACTGCTCCTTTTTTGGATAAATAGTATCCAGTACTGTTTGCACTGAAGACCAGGGGCTTACGATATCAGGTTTGCTTTGATTTGATAGTTCGCCATCGAGGGGCAGGATGCCATCATACCATGCTTTCACCACATATTCGTTATTCAGTGCTTTATTTAGTGTTTGTGTATTGATATACCCTTTGTTTAGGAGTACAAAGCTATTGAAAACGGGTACCGGAACTTTTAAAACACCTGCCACAAAGAATACCGGAACTAATCCATAATCCTCAGTGCTGGAGTGCATCTCCGAGCCATTTTTCAGAACAGTCAAAACCTCAGTTACACGTTTTTTGTGTTCATTTTCATTTACAGCAAATGTGATTCTGCTGGCATTTTTATTATCCACTAAACCTATCAGGCCATAGCAATTTTCATCACTACATTGTACCTTATACCATGTTGCTTTTTCAGGTAGTTCCTGGCGAAACTGCTTGACATTCTCTACCTCATCCCGGGTTGCTTTTGGCAAATCACTAACCCATTTTTTAAAATTATCAGGTATGGCCTGTATAAAAATGTCCTGATAGCCAAAACGGTAAAGGTCGAGAGTAAAGGATACGCGATAATAAGAGTAATGCTCCTCTTTGGAAAAGGGGTTAGGATTAGCCTCAAGTCCCTGGGCTTGTGCTCGTTTAACCATGTCGTGATTAGCATAAAAGGCCATATCTGCCTGCCACGGTTCTAATGATATAGCCTTGGTAATTCCCAAAGGAGCCTTGCGGATGATGGTCGAACTACTTTCTGATTCCTCATCATCGTTCGCTTCAGATTTCTTTTGAGAATTTTGCTTCTTCGAATCACCAGTTACCATAAACCCAAAAAGGTCCATTTCGGGATAACTTACAATATTTGCTTCAGGAAAATAGAATTGAATGACTTCTTTTTCTTTCCCCTTTTTATCTTTTTTGGAAGTATTAACAGGGGCAGGCATCCAATCATAAAGTGAGTTTAGGGTTTGAAAAAGGTGATGGCGAATAAAACCACGGCTAAGAAAAGAATATGTTCCATCTGATCGTGATAGTTTTTTAATAGAAGCGATATTTCCGGCTAGATTTTCATCTCGGTTAATGGCAGAGGTCTCAAAAACTATCGTAGCAGTTAATCCTTTAACCTGCATGTGAGCATTCCTCCTTTGGTTAGTCTTGGTGATTTTCTGGAGCCTTTAATCCAGAAATATAAGCATAAATACCGCTTTTAAACAAGTTAGCATCTTCAATATTGAAAAGATCGGCTAGCACGCCTGGGAAAGGCATCTCATTAACTACATAAGTTCGCAGCAGCAAGTGATATACTTCTGCTTTTTTGTTAAGCCTGGTTAATTCCAGCAAACGGAACACCAGGTTGTTGTCCAGTGCTAAAGGGGCATTTTTAGCTTCGTTACGAATTTTCCACAGGTCAAGCATATTTGTATACCTCCTTTCTTCGGAACTATTAAGATCAAGCTTTTTCACCTCGGCATAAAATTCGATCAAATCTACTACAAAAGTTAGGGAATCTTTATTTTTCTCCTTTACAATAACCTCCGGATCATTACTCTCATTTTTTCCTGTCCGTAAAACGCGCAGCGATTTGTAAATAATGGTAAGCAGATAATCAAATCTTTCTTCCAGAATTATTTCCCATATAATAGGCTCGGCGATTCGGGAAATCAAAGATGATATCTTAGGAACCATAAACAGCCTTGCCAATCTTGGCGAAACCGGATGATGTTTTATTTTGTTGTTCATAAACACAATAACTTCCAGGTTTTGTAATCCCCAGCTTCCAACTCCGCTTCTGAGTTGAGGGTCGTAGCGGATAGCATTCAGGAGTAAGGTGTAATGTGATGTCTTTTGCTTTCTGGTTTTAGCTGTTAGCAAGCTATTTAAATGCCAGTTGAGCATCAGTGAATCGGAATTAACAAAAAAACCATAACTATACACGATATGAAAACATAAAAAATATGATCTACAGTGTCTGCACATTATGAAATTCGGATTGCCATCCCAAAAGCCGTTGGGAAACTCAGTGATTGAGCTTCCGAAATGTGCAGAAATTTCACGGATAAAAAATTGTTCTTTTTCTTTTGCATGTACATCTAGCTGACATAGTGCATTGCAAAAGCTGCAATGCACATTTCCGCCATTTGCCAGAGAAAACCAGTTGTTGAGAAATTGGATTCGGGATGTTTTATCATTATGTGGTAAAAGATTGGGATAAAAGGTTTTATTAGACCCCAGATAACTATTGCAGGTTGCTTTTATCAGTTCATGACTGTTACTGAAGTTTGATGATGATTTTTTAAGCAGAGCCTGACTTTTTTGTATCCACCACCAGGCAATCCTTTTTAAGTCGGCTATTTCATTTGGAACTTCATTATATTCAAGATTTCTGTACCGTGCTGGCATAGGAACTGTACAAGGATTGAAGATGGCATTGGCCAGGTCACCGGGAATGACTGCACGCCCGTCCTTATGAAGAATCTCTTCTTCAATAATCCTGTTACCGTCCTCGCCTATGCCGTGAGCGATTATCTCCATAAAGCCTTGAACGCAAGCATTGTAGTACCATGAAGATGGATATATTTCAATATCTTTCATAATTCTTTAACCACCTCCAGTAGTCCGAAGCCTTGACCTGATCGTACCCCCAGACCATAATCATAGATAAATTGCAGACATCGAGGATCGCCGCTTAAAGTAAGATTACCCTTTAAAGTGGTGATTTTGCCGCCATAGTGTTCACATACTCCCTTATGCAGCTGGCGGTAATCGGATAGAGTTACTGGTTTTAATGGGATGCCGTTTAGGCCAGGATAATGCTTTTTGAGAAATGCTAACCTGGTTTGCAAGTGAGTATTTATAGCTTCCTCAAGTGCTGATTTATCGCAGCAGGGAGCCAGATAACTATCTTTCCCTCGTAATACTAGATGACCAACAGTCTTAAACTCAACTATTCTGGATTTGATTTCACGATTAGGCATCAGGGTTATATCTTTAAGCTGCAAATCCAGTATGGTGCGCTTTCTTTTTATGGCAATTGCTCCATTGCATATGTCAGTCATCAAATCATAAAAACCTGTAGAAAATATTACCGAGATGGGAGGCCTGACTATCATAACCTTGTCCCCGGGAATTATTTCTATAACTCGGCCAAACTTGACTCCAAAGGTATAGGGGCTGTATCCAGGTTTGTCCTCATTAAACCTTTCGTAGTGAGGAGAATTTGCTAAAAGTGTTTTCAATAAGGAAATAAAATAGCGACGAAAATCCAAAGGTATAAGTAATGTTTGTTCGGCTTTTACAGGATATAAATCGAATCTTACTCTCATTAACATCACCCCTTTTGCTGTATAGATGTATAATTCTATGTTTTCACTACAGCTACTAGATATATTGACAAGCAGAAATATTCTTTGTACCGATGGCTAGACCAGGGTTTTGCTTATAGGTACATTTATCTGGTGCCGGATTAGAAATTTGCACAAATTTAATTTCCTGTAAAAATTATGTTTAAAATTAACAGTCAAACCATAAATCATCCTGTAAATTGCCGAGGAAACTAAAAATAAAGGCATTGTTTGTTTATCTGTTCTGGATGGTTTTGAATTTATTGTTTGAAATTACGCAATACTTTCTTATTTCCCTTCCAGGTTAAAGTTAAAAACATCAACAAATTCCGTTTATTTGTGCTGATAAATGCTATTTTTCGGCAATAAAATTTGCATGTTAAGCAAATTTATTACTCTTTATCCCTTCACGAGCTCTATAGCCTACTAATTTCTTTAATTCCTCCTTCACACCATGACTGAATAATTGCTTTCCCGAAAAAATTGCATAAACAAAAAAACCTTAAGCACCGAAGTGCCGCCGGTTTTTAGCAGTTTTTCCGCCTATGATCTATTTTTTTCTTGTTTCCAGGATTTTCTCATGAATTAAGCCTGTGCTTACATGGTTTAAAACCTAATGATAAAGTAGTAATGGGTTAGGATATAGATTTTTTCTGTTGAGGAGAGAATATAGGTAGAACATAATCTCTTTGCAGCTTGTTGGCAAAGTAGATCAATGTTTTGCCTAAAGCAGGGACTTTTTTACTGCCCGGAAGAACTGCTTTCTAGCTGTATATATCCTGAAATATCCGTACCTGCTTTCCACATCTGAAAATTAAATCCTAATTCTTTTTCCAGGGTTCGTTCGTAATAAACCAGCCCTTCATTTTCTTTGTAGACAGATATTTCTTTATAAACACCGCCTGGAAATGCTTTTAATCCTTCTACCCTGGTTTCCGTCCTAATTTCCCGCTTGCCCTGTTCTCCCTCGATTTTAATTATTTCTGTTTGGGCTTGATATTTCTTCCCCTGGTAGGTAAAATTTTGC
The DNA here is from genome assembly GCF_900129805.1 of Thermosyntropha lipolytica DSM 11003. Classification (GTDB taxonomy): domain Bacteria; phylum Bacillota; class Syntrophomonadia; order Syntrophomonadales; family Syntrophomonadaceae; genus Thermosyntropha; species Thermosyntropha lipolytica. Next base: position 18,081 of record NZ_FQWY01000029.1, on the reverse strand, counting down.
GTCCACCTGTTTCCTTCCTTGAGAGGGGTTTTTAAGATTATTTTATCCGGGATAATAGAGTGATTAACTGCCATTTTGCCTTCTACGGTGTGGATAAGCCTATCTGGTTTGACCGTAAATACTTCCGTAAAAAGGAACCAATCCTGATCAGGGTTTTCTCCACCGCTTAAATCCTCAATTTCGCCACGGAAGAAGACTTTTCTAGTTGTCCCTTCTTTTTCTTCTTTAACCATATGCAAAGTATGCATATACTCCAGAGTGCCTTCATAGCGGGTTTCTTTTTCTGAATGGATAAAGGCAGCCAGGTTTTCTCCTTCCGGTCGGCAGCCGGCAGCCAGCACAAAAATTAAAATCAGAAAAACAGGTAATACATTATGTTTCATCTTGATTTTACCTCCCATATAAGTATGAAAAATTTTGCCATGCTAAATTACTACCTTATTTCTTATACTCCTTTTAGCTATTATAACTTTCAGTTTGGCAAAAACAGAAAAACAAAAAAATTCTGGATAAATTTATTTTTTATAAAATTGGGAAGGAATATACAAATTTTTTACCGAAATAACAGGATACAAAGCTCTAATTTTTATGATGGTTATATTTGAAAAGGAGGGGTAAAAAGCGCAGCTTAAGGCTATTCGGGAGTTTACGGAATGGCAGGAAAATGCAGCGGCTACGGAAGAAGCAGCTGCTGCTACCGAAGAACAGACTGCTTCTATCCAGCAGGTGTCGGCCAGTGTTGACCGTTTGCTGCAGGAAGTAAAAAGGTTGCTTACCGAAACCTCGGTTTTTCGCGTATAGATGATGGCAAAGAGATGAATTTTTCCGCAGCAATTTTTTCATGGATTAGTAAAAACAAGCAGGAATTTGCAGAGAAAAGAAGAAAATACAAAATAATACCTGTCGTATAATTTGCTCCGGTAAAGGATAGTTTCCCCTTATTTCTTCCCGGATAGGATGCCGGCAGCCGGGTTTTTCTTCATTTCTAGATCACAGGCGTGAGAGGAGGAATATTTATGAAGTCTCTGCGCACCCGCTTTATCATGATCAGTACAGCAAGTGTGCTGATTATCTGTCTCCTTTTTGGTGTTATCTCTATTACTGCCAGTCAGAAAAGCTCGCTTACAAGTGCCCAGGAATCGATGCTCATGCTTACGGAACAGATAGCCCAGGTAGTAAAGCTCAATATAGAAAAACAGATAAGCTATCTGGAAAACCTGGCTGAAAACCAGATAATAACGGATGAAACTCCCTGGGAGCAAAAGGTAGCTTTTATGGAAAGAGAGGCTAAGCGTTTAGGTTTTAAGTATATCGGCTTCAGCGACCTTAAAGGAAATGGCTTTCTCTTTAATGAAGCCAGGACAGGTGCAGATATAAGTGACCGCAGCTATTTTCAAAATGCCCTTAAGGGACGGCCGGCTTTTTCTTATGTGGTGAACCGGGGAACCGGTACCCATGACCTGGCCATAGCGGTGCCGGTGAAAAGAGAAGGCGAGATAATAGGTCTTCTCTTAGGCTTTGTTGATGGTGACCTGCTGAGCCAGATAGTAGAAGAGGTCAAATTCGGGAAAACCGGCTATGTTTACATAGGAAACGGTGAAGGGACAGCTATTGCCCATGCCAACCGTGATCTGGTATTAAGCGAATTTAATCCGATTAAGGCTGCTGAACAAAAACCGGAGTTTAAAGAGCTGGCAGAAGCGGTTGCCAGGGCTTTAAGCAGTGAAAAAGGGACGGCGGAATATACTTTTAATAATAAAAGGGTGATAATGGGATATCATGGCCTGGGTAACGATGACCGCTGGTTTGTAGCGGTGGCCATTGCTAAAAATGAAATCATGGCCCATGCCAATAAGCTCAGGCAGACTATTATTATTCTGGTAGCTTTCCTTATCCTGTTCGGTATAGCCCTGGGCATCATAACCAGCAGACGGGTAGTAGGGCCGATCATAGTAGCCATGAAGTATTCCCGAAGGCTGGCTGACCTTGATTTGAGCCAGGATATGCCGGAAAAATACCTGAAGAGGCCGGATGAAATCGGGGATTTTGCTCGCGCTTTTCAGGAACTGATCGAGAAATTGCGGACAACAATAAGCGGGATTACGGATGCTTCATCCAGGGTAGCCTCTTCTTCCCAGGAGATGACGGCTGTAAGCGAACAGACCGCAAGGACAGCGGAAGAAATTGCCCGCACCGTAGAAGAAATAACGAAAGGAGCGGTAAGCCAGGCGCAGGATACGGAAAAAGGCGCCTTAGAAATAAATGCTTTAGGAGGGGTAATCGAGGAGAACAGCCGCAATATACTGGAACTGGTTAAGGCGGTGGAAGAAGTAGATAAGCTTAAAAACGAAGGATTAGAGACTTTGCGTACCCTGCTGGCCAAGACGGAGGAGAGCAATCAGGCAGCAGGACAAATATTTGGCGTTATCGAGGAAACCAACCAGAGTGCAGAAGGAATAAAGAAAGCGAGCCAGGTAATCCGCAGTATAGCAGAGCAGACGAATCTTTTAGCCTTGAATGCGGCTATTGAAGCAGCCCGGGCCGGGGAAGCGGGGCGCGGATTTGCCGTGGTAGCAGAAGAAGTGCGTAAACTGGCGGAAGAATCAGCCAGCTCTATCCAGGAAATCGAGAATATAATTGATGAGCTTTCCCTTAAAACCAGGGATGCGGTAGATGCCATGCTGGAAGTTAAGAAGATTGTCGAGGCACAAACCGCAAGTGTAGACTCTACCCGGGAAAAATTTGAGGGCATTGCGCAGGCCGTGGAAAAAACCGCAGATATAATAAGCAAAGTTAACCAGCACGAACAGGAAATGAACCGGAAAAAAGAACAGGTACTGGAAATAATACAAAACCTGTCGGCTATTGCGGAAGAAAATGCAGCTGGTACTGAAGAAGCAGCAGCCTCGGTAGAAGAACAGACTGCAGCTATTCAGGAAATAAGCCGGGCCAGCCGGGAGCTTGCTCAACTGGCCGAAGAGATGCAGGAGGAGGTAAGAAAATTTAAACTGCAATAGGAAAATAAAACTAAAAAGCGGCAGTTCCCTGGCTGCCGCTTTTTGCATGGCTTATAATATTAACCACAGCTGGGGCAGGAAGAACATCCGCCGCCTTCTATCTGCTTATCAGGTGTAATCATAAGGCGGATCATGTCCCCGGAGCGGAAGGATTTAATGGTAAAGCCGCCGAAGAGGTTTACCAGATCCTGTTCCACGATAAAAGTTAACCCGTCGATTTTCTCTTGGACATCATCATCTTTTGGTCCATCCAGGACCAGTATAAAACTCATGCCGCCTCAGCCAACCTGGGCATCGATGCGCAGGGTATCGCTATCTATATTCTGCCTCTTTAAAAGGGTCTTGATGTCTTCTATGGCTGAGCTTTCTACCTTTATAGCCATTCTATTACCACCTTTCTCTGGGAAGTAGGGTTTTATACCCCCTATGGGTAGTATATATCAATAAAGGTTATTTAGCAAGCGAACTTCTGAGAAATAAAGCGATGTTATAAAAAGAATAACTGGCTATAAATGATTTTTCTATGCCGGGGCGGGAAAAATGAGGGATCACTGGTATATAGATGCCGGCTTTTCCCGCTGGCTCTGGCTCGGGGTAGAAGTTTTTAATCCTTATCTTCCAGTCCTTCCAGGAAAGCTTTTATGCTCTCACCCAGGGCTATGCGGTTATAGCCTCCTTCCAGGACGCTAAAAAGACGGCCCTGACATTTATCCCGGGCAAAATTTCCCAGCATTTTTCCCAGCTCATGGTAGGCAGCAGTAGGGAGCATTCCTCCCCAGTCATGTTCGTGCCGGTCAAAACCGGCTGATACTGCTACCAGATCACAGGATCTGCTTTTGAGGAAGCTGGATAAGTTTTCATATACGGTTTCCGGCGTGCGGCCGGGGATATGGAAATATTCTACCTGGGGATTATCTTTAAATATTTTGGCTGTGCCGTCCCCGAAGTGCAGGTCAAAATCAATGATAAGCGCTTTTTTTATTTTTCCCTCCATAATAAGCTTTTGGACGGCAATAGCAATGTTATTAAAGTAGCAGTAGCCCCACTGGAAGTCTTCGCTGGCGTGGTGTCCCGGGGGACGGCAGAGAGCAAAGGCCATTTCTCCGGCTATGGCATACTGGGAAGCCAGGATGGCTGCTCCGGCGGCTAATTTGGCCGTATTATAGAGGACTTCATCAGTTCGGGTGAAGTATATAAGAGATGGCACATGAACGAGCAGGATATCCCTTTCCTCACAGGGGGAGGGTTTCACAAATTCGTATTTTCCTTTGAGAAGCTTATAAGCATGGTCTAATCTTCCCGGGTCAGCAGCCGGTTCGATGGCATAGGAAGTGAAGAATTCTTCACTGAAGATTATTTTCATAATTCCCTCTCCTCTTACCATATGGTAATTTTATTTTAAACCTATGGAAAAATTTTCTCAATATGATATTTTCAGCCTGCAGGTGAGAGCCAAAAGGAAAGCAGGAAAAGAAAGAAGGGAAACGGCTTTGCCTTCTGGCTTTTAGGTGCTGAAGCGGGGATAAGGCAGGGATAAAGAAAAACCGGAGTTTCCTGCGGACAAAGTAAATTTTTTTAATACTCCTCAGGCTGGGGTGCCTATTTGCTCAGCCAGGAATCATTTTCCCGGCAGGTTTCTCCTGGAGGTTAAAGAGGCTTAAAGCCTTCTCCCAGTACTTCATGGATGTTCTGAACAGTAATAAAGGCATTAGGATCGGTTTTTTTGATGAAACTGCGCAGTTTCACAAATTCCTGCCTTTTTAAAATCGTCATGATTACTTCTTTTTCTTCCCCGGTAAAAGCACCGCTAGCTTTATAAACCGTAGCTCCCCGCCCCAGTTCCCGGGTTATAAAGTTTTTGACTTCTTCACTGCGGGGGGTAATTATTAATACCTGTTTGCTTATAGTTATCCCTTCTACTACATAATCTATGATAAAGCCGTAGAGTATCACCCCTAAAAGGGCGTACAAGCCTTTTTGCAGGCCAAAAACATAGGTGGCAGCCAGGGTTATGAGGAAATCAACCAGGAGCAGACCTTTGCCGATATCAAGGTGGTAGAACTGGTAGATGATGCGGGCTACGATGTCGGTTCCCCCGCTGGAGGCATTTTGATTGAAAAGTATAGCTAAACCTATGCTGGATATTAATACCCCAAAGAAGAGCTGGATTAAAAGGTCGTCCAGCAGAGGCGAAGATAGAGGATATATTTTTTCCAAAATCCAAATGATAACCGGGATTAATATACTGCAGTATACGGTTTTAAAGCCATATACCGGGCCGATAGTTATAAAGCCTAAAAGCAAAAGGGTGATACTCAGGAAAAGGATTATTCCCCCCAGGGGGAGTGCAGGCAGAAACTGGTTTATAACCAGGGCTAATCCGCTTATGCCTCCCGCCGCAATATGGTTGGGAGCCAGGAAAAAATAAAATCCTAAAGCGTCGAGCAAAGCGCCTATATTTAGCAGGAGGAAATCTTTTATTTTGCTTACCATAACTGTTCTCCTTTACTATAATTCAGTATTAGTTTATGAAAAATGACGGTTTGTATTAGCTAGGATAAAGCTATTTAAAAGTATATAATATACGGAAAATATAAAAAAGATTTACGGTGAGGAAAAGAGGGAAAAGATGAAAAAAGAAGAAGTTTTCAGGTTATTAGAACAGCATCTCCTGAAGGATGACCGGCCAGCGGTGTTTATAGATAAACTGGACCGGGAAGGGATATTAAAGAGGGTAGAACCTTTTAATCTTCTTGTCCAGCTCAAGAAGGTAGAACAGGATGAAAAACATCATCCGGAAGGGAATGTATGGAACCACACCCTGCTGGTGGTAGATGAGGCCGCCAAACGCCGGAGCTTAAGCCGGGAGCCGCGGGCTTTTATGTGGGGGGCTCTGCTGCATGATCTGGGGAAGCTCAGGACTACTGCGGTGCGAAAAGGCCGGATAACAGCTTATGACCATGACAAAATAGGCGGGATAATGGCAGAAGAGTTTTTGTCCCATTTTGAGCTGGAAGAGAAGCTGGTGCTAAGGATAGTGAGTCTGGTGAAGTGGCATATGCAGGTATTATTTGTGGTAAAGGGGCTTCCCTTTGCTGCGGTTGAAGACATGCTGCAGGAGATAGAAGCCGAAGAGGTCGCCTTGCTGGCTTTATGTGATCGCCTGGGGCGGGGAGGTCTAACCGAAGAGATTAAGGAAAAAGAGGAAAAGGATGTGAAGAAATTTCTTCAGGTGTGCCGGGGGGTAGAAAGGGAACGAATGACCTGAGTTGCCAAAGGCTGTATAATAAAGTAATATTATTGTTGTCAGGAGCATGGAATAAGGAAAATTACGCATTGATGATAAGAGGAGGAATAAGATGGGCAAGGAGGAAGAAAAGATCCTGGAAGATGCTAATCGAGAAGAAGAAAAAGGCGGCAATTTTATCGAAGATATTATTCGCGAAGATTTAAAACAGGGAAAAAATGGGGGACGGGTGCATACCCGCTTTCCGCCTGAGCCTAACGGGTATCTGCACATTGGACATGCCAAGGCTATATGCATAGATTTTGGCATGGCGGAAAAGTTCGGCGGGCTTTGCAATCTGCGCTTTGACGACACTAACCCGACCAAAGAAGATGAAGAGTATGTAGAAGCGATAAAAAGGGATGTAAAATGGCTGGGCTTTGACTGGGAAGACCGGCTTTACTATGCTTCGGATTATTTTGATAAGATGTATGAATATGCGGTTGAGCTTATAAAAAAAGGTAAGGCTTATGTTTGTGATTTAAGTGCCGAGGAAATAAAGGAGTACAGGGGAACGCTTACCGAGCCAGGCAGGGAAAGCCCTTACCGCAACCGGAGTGTGGAAGAAAATCTGGAGCTTTTTGAACGCATGAAAAACGGGGAATTTCCCGATGGTTCCCGGGTTTTACGGGCCAAGATAGATATGGCGTCGGGCAATATAAATATGAGGGATCCGGTGCTCTATCGCATTCAGCATGCTACCCATCACCGCACCGGGGATAAATGGTGCATATACCCGATGTATGATTATGCCCATCCGATTGAAGATGCCCTGGAAGGAATAACCCATTCCCTCTGTACCCTGGAGTTTGCCGATCATCGTCCTCTTTATGACTGGGTGCTGGATAATATAGATTATCAAAAAGATGTCAAGGTAGAAGGAAGGCCTAAACAGATCGAGTTTGCCCGCTTGAATCTTACTTATACGGTTATGAGCAAAAGAAAGCTCAGGCTGCTGGTAGAAGAAGGTTATGTCAAGGGCTGGGATGATCCCCGGATGCCTACTATATCAGGTTTGCGCCGCCGGGGCTATACTCCAGAAGCTATTCGGGATTTTTGTGAACGCATAGGGGTGGCGAGAAGAGACAGCGTAGTAGATATCGGCCTTCTGGAACATTGTGTACGGGAAGACTTGAACAAGCGGGCTCCCCGGGCTATGGTGGTGCTGAATCCGCTTAAGGTAGTGATAACCAATTATCCGGAAGGCCAGATTGAATGGCTGGAAACGGAGAATAATCCCGAAATGCCAGAAATGGGAACCAGAAAAATTCCTTTCTCCCGGGAAATCTATATAGAAGCGGAAGATTTTATGGAAGATCCTCCCAAAAAGTTTTTCCGCTTGAAACCGGGAGGAGAAGTAAGGCTCAAGAGTGCTTATATCATAAAGTGTGAAGAGGTAATAAAAGATCCCGCAACCGGAGAGGTAGTTGAGCTTCGCTGCACCTATGATCCGGAATCGAAAAGCGGGGGAGCCAATGCTTCCCGCAAGGTGAAAGGTACTCTGCACTGGGTAGAAGCTTCCCATGCTGTGCCCTGTGAAGTAAGGCTTTATGATTACCTTTTTAAGGTGCCTTATCCCGATGATGATGAAGATGGCTTGAGCTTTATTGATAAAATAAACCCGGATTCGCTCAGGATTTTAACCGGCTGTCTGGCAGAGCCAGGGTTGAAAAATGTAAAACCAGAGGAAAGATTCCAGTTCCTAAGGCACGGATATTTCTGTGTCGACCCGGACTCTACTCCGGAAATGCCGGTATTTAACCGCATAGTAGGCCTTAAGGATACCTGGGCCAAGGTTAAGGAAAAGGAATAAATGGTTGCGAGCCTTCTGGCTTTAGAAAGCCGGAAGGCTCTTCATGTAAGGGAAAAAAGGTAAACGAAGTTTCGACAAAATTTTAAGAATCTTTAGTTTATAATAGTTTCAGTCGGGTGGGCGTCCGACCGAAAAGGAGGAAGAGATATGTCAGGGTATGAAGAAAGAGATAGGGAAACTGGCAACCGGCAGAAGATATTAGAAGTAGCTACCAGACTGGTTATGGAAAAAGGAGTAAAAGGAACTAGTTTGGCTGATATTGCCCGGGAAGCAGGTATAAGCAAGGGTACCCTTTTTTATCATTTTCCCACCAAGGATGAACTGGTTTATGAACTTACGGTACAGCATTTTGACCGGCTTATTCAGGGTTTTCTGCAGAGGATGAATGATATAAAAGGGGAAAAGATGGAAAAGGTTATCTATGACGGGCTTAATCTTATTTTACAGGCTAAGGAAAGGGGAAAGCTTAATCTCTATCTTTTGCAGGAAGCTTTTATGGGGAATGATGAGCTAAAAGAGAAATTTAAGGAAACTTACCGCCACTACCGCCGTATTATGCAGGGGTTTTTGCAAGACCTTATGGGCAGAGAAGGGGAAACAGATGAGGTGCGTGCTCTTATGCTGGTAGCCCTTATTGATGGGCTTATTATCCAGTGGCTTATAGAGCCGGAAGAGGTGGATGTAGCGGAGATTGCCCGGATGATAGCTGATGATCTAGCTGGTTTTTAAGGCAGACGCTCAGCCGACAGGATAAGCAAAATCAAAAATAAAGGAGGGTTTTAAATGGCTGAAGTTATGGAGTACGGTATGTTTATCGATGGGGCCTTTGTCCCGGGGGACAGCGGGGAGATGATGGAAGTAATAAACCCGGCTACGCGCGAAGTTGTGGCCCGAGTACCCCGCGGCAACAAGCATGATGTGGATAAGGCTCTGGCTTCTGCCCGGCAGGCATTTGAGTCCGGGGTATGGAGTGATAAAAAGCCGGAAGAGAGAGCCGAGATACTTTTTAATGCTGCCCTTATGGTAGTGGCCAATAAGGAAAGGCTATCCTATCTTGAATCTTTGACTTCAGGGGGAACTATAAGACGCACCAGTACGGTTGATGTAGCTTCGGTTGCCGCTTCGCTTGCTATTTCCGCTGCCCTCATCAAGGAACTGCCTAAAGTAGAACATGCTATGTGCCCTCCCTGGATTGCTCCTATGCACAGCTATATCAAAAGAGAGCCTATCGGAGTGTGTGCTGGGATAACCCCCTGGAATTTTCCTATGATACTTGCGGCTTATAAGTTTGCTCCCGCTCTGGCTATGGGAAATAGTATAGTTATGAAACCGGCTAGTATAACTCCGGTTACTACCCTGGAGCTGGCCAAGATATTACATGATGCCGGGGTTCCAGCAGGAGTATTTAATGTCGTTACCGGGCCAGGATCTAGTATGGGTGACTATCTGGCTGGACATCCGGAAGTAGATAAAATCGCTTTTACAGGTTCAACAGCAGTAGGCAGGAGGATTGCCGAACAGGCAGCTAAGGGGATTAAAAGGGTAACCCTGGAACTGGGAGGGAAATCTCCGCTTATCGTTCTGGAAGATGCTGATCTGGATGTGGCATGTAATATGACTCTCTTTGCTTTTCTTTTTCACTCCGGGCAGGTGTGTGAATCAGGAACCCGGCTTATTGTCCCGCGCAAATTGCATGATGCTCTGGTTGATAAGCTTATTCAGAAGATCAAGAAATTAACGATTGGCAATCAGATGGATATGGCAACTGACCTGGGGCCTATTGCTTCGGAAGATCAGCTTAATACGATCAAGGAATATGTGAGAATTGGCCTGGAAGAAGGAGCCGAACTGGCTTATGGTGGCAGGGTGCTGACAGGGGGAATTTATGATAAGGGGTTTTTCTTTGAGCCTACGATATTTGTCAACTGCCGTAATTCTATGCGCCAGGTGAGGGAAGAGATTTTTGGCCCGGTACAGTGTGTAATTCCTTATGATGACCTGGAGGAAGCTATTCATATTGCCAATGACAGCCCTTATGGATTGGGAGGCGGGGTATGCAGCCGGGATGTAGCGAAAGCGCAAAAGGTGGCGGCCAAAATGCGCACCGGTACGGTATGGATTAATACCTGGCATGTTTTAAGGCCTGATGTACCTTTTGGCGGATATAAAGAGAGCGGTTATGGCAGAGAAAACTGGTATCATGCCTTGATGGCCTACAGCGAAGTTAAGCATATATGCCAGGATTTGACCCCTGATGCGGATGATAAGATCATGTTCAGCCTGATCGGACTTAATAAATAGAGGGGAGGGTTTTTCATGGCTACACCAAAATATTTTATGTGGGATTTTCGCACCATCGTAGAAGTAGGTTCAGGATGTCGTACATTTGCCCCAGTGCGGTTTATGGAAATGGGGGCAAAAAGGGTAGCTCTTATTACTGACCAGGGACTGGTCAAGGCAGGTATAGTTGACCAGATTAAAGAGATTTTTGCGGTGCAGGGTGAGCCTAAGCTGGTAGGGGTTTATGATGGTATAGAACAGGATGCGGTTATGCGGGTGATTAACGATTGTGCTCGCTGGTGCAGGATAAATGCTGTGGATGGACTTCTGGGAGTAGGAGGAGGCAGTGTTCTCGATTCGGTGAAAGGGGTAAAGCTCATGCTGGGCATGGGAGCTACAGATATAAAAGAACTTATGCCGGGAAATGTAGGCCCTTATATAAGACCTCTGGGCAAACCGCTTGGTATTCCCAATGTTTCTATTCCCACCACGGCAGGAACAGGGTCTGAGGTTTCGCCTATTGCGGTGATATATAATGAAGAGGCTAAAGTTAAAGGCGACCTTTTACATCCTTATATTGCTGCTGATTATGCCCTTTTAGACCCGGATCTTACGGTAAGCCTGCCTCCGCATATGACTGCCTGTACCGGTTTTGATGCCTTAGGCCATGCGGTAGAAGGGCTTACTTCTCCCGGTTCCAATCCGATGATTGACAGCCTTTCGATCCAGGCTATAAGGCTTATTTTGAAATACCTTCCGGTGGCGGTTAATGAGGGGACTAATCTTGAAGCCCGCACCTGTATGCTGATTGCCAGCAATATGGCGATCATGGGTTTTGCTATGTCGGGTATGTTTTATCCTGTACACAATATAGCCCATGCGGTAGGCGGACAGGTCAGAATCCCGCACGGACAGGCTGTAGGAGTTGCCCTGCCGGCAGTTATGAAATATTATCCCCAGCATTTTGCCCGCAAGGCTAAAGATCTGGCTTTTGCTTTTGGCATAGATCAAGAGGCAGATGAACTTTCCCTGGTAGAAAAGGTGAGGGAAAAGATATTAAAGCTTATGGAAGAGTGCCATTTTAAACCTTCTTTTGATATAACCGACGGAGAAGTAAATGAGCAATTCCTAGATTTACTGTTTTGGGCGGTAAAACTTGATCCCAGTGGTATAGCTTACCCCTTACCAGAAGAACAGATAAAGCCGATCTTAAAAGAATGTTTTACCTGTTAATCCGGAATAGTTTTATGCAGGTAAAAAGAGGCCGCTGGAATTTTTTGCGGCGGCCGGGACAAAATTAAAAAAATAAAAAAAATACATGACAAAAAAATTGTTATCGTATATAATGTTGCTTAACTAAAACTTAATAGCTGCAGCTTCTTATCAAGAGAGGTGGAGGGACGGGCCCGATGAAACCCGGCAACAGCTGGCTGTGCCAGAAATGTGCCAATTCCTGCAGGAATTTTTTCCTGAGAGATAAGAAGAAGGGAGAATAACCTGCCACTTCTTGTCCCTTGGGAAGTGGCTTTTATTTTGCTTACGTGAGGAGGAGATGACAGGATGCATAAGGAATGGAAGTTTGCCACCAAAGCGGTGCAGGCAGGCTATGAACCTAAACCGGGAGAACCCAGGATTTTGCCTATATATGAAAGCACTACTTTCTATTATGACAGCACCGATTATGTAGCCGGCCTTTTTGATCTGAAAGAGGAAGGCCATATGTACAGCCGGATAAGCAATCCTACCCTGGATGCTTTTGAAAAGAAGATGGCAGCTTTAGAAGGAGGCGTAGGGGCTCTTTCTACTTCTTCCGGGCAGGCAGCAACGACCATATCTCTTATAAATGTATGCCAGGCCGGGGAACATATCGTAGCTGCCAGCACCCTTTACGGGGGAACTTTTACCCTGCTCTCGGTAACTTTTAAGAAGCTGGGCATAGAGGTGACTTTTGTAGATCCTGAGGCCGAGGAAGAAGAAATAAAGGCGGCTTTCCAGCCGAATACCAAGGCACTTTTTGCTGAAACTATAGGCAATCCAGGACTTAATGTGCTTGATTTTGAAAAGTTTGCCAGGATAGCCCGGGATAAAGGAGTACCTTTGATCATTGACAATACTTTTGCTACTCCTTATCTGTGCCGTCCTTTAGAGCATGGAGCCCATGTGGTTATCCATTCTACCACCAAGTATATAGACGGACAGGCGCGCAGTGTGGGAGGAGTAATTGTAGATGGGGGTAATTTCCCCTGGGATAATGGCCGATTCCCTACCTTTACCGAGCCGGATCCTGCTTATCATGGTTTAAGGTATGTAGAAACCTTTGGCAACCTGGCTTATATAACCAAGGCCCGGGTCCAGTTTATGCGGGATATAGGACTTACCATGAGCCCGTTTACCGCTTTTCTCCTGCATATGAGCCTGGAAACCCTGGCTTTGCGGATGCAGAAGCACAGTGAAAATGCCCTTCGTCTGGCGCAATATCTGGAAGGACACGACAAGGTGGCCTGGGTAAATTATCCGGGATTAAAGAGCAGTCCTAGCTATGAACGGGCCAGGAAATATCTTCCTTTAGGATGTGGAGGCATTTTGACCTTTGGACTGAAAGGAGGATTAAAAGAAGGCAAGAAGTTTATGGAAAGCCTTAAGCTGGCAGCCCTGGTGGTACATCTGGGAGATACCAGAACCTGTGTCCTGCATCCGGCCAGCATGACTCATCGCCAGCTCAGCGAGGAAGAGCAGCGGATAGCCGGGGTAACTCCTGATCTTATTCGGGTATCGGTGGGGATAGAAGATATAGAAGATATTATCGCTGATTTTGAACAAGCTATAAATAAAGCAGTTTAAGCATAAATATTAGTTAGAACTCAGGCAAGAGAGGATGTGATAGGGGATGCCGATCATAATTCCGGAAAATCTTCCTGCTGCTGATATTCTGGCCCAGGAAAATATATTTGTCATGAATGAATATCGGGCTTTGCACCAGGATATAAGGCCTTTAAAGATAGCTATACTCAACCTTATGCCGATAAAAACCGTAACGGAAACCCAGCTGTTAAGGATGCTGTCCAATTTTCCTATTCAGATTGAGATTGACCTTTTGACTACGGAAACTTATCAATCCAAGCATACGCCGGCTGAGCACCTGAAGACTTTTTACAAAACCTTCAGCGATATAAAACATCTGAAATATGACGGGATGATAATAACCGGTGCTCCGGTGGAGAAAATGCGGTTTGGCGATGTGGCTTACTGGAAAGAGCTCAAGGAGATCATGGATTATACGGTAGAAAATGTTACTTCTACTTTCCACATATGCTGGGCAGCCCAGGCTGCTCTGTACCATCACTATGGTATTCACAATTATCTCCTGCCGGAAAAGATGTTTGGGGTTTTTAAACACCGCATCAATAATCCTCGCTGTGAACTTATGCGGGGTCTGGATGATGAAGTATTTATCCCTCATTCGCGCCACACCGAGGTGCATCGGGGAGAGATTGAAAAAGTACCGGAGCTGGAAATCCTTTTAGAATCAGATGAAGCCGGGGTAGCTCTGGTGATAAGCAGAGATGGCCGGCAGGTTTTTGCCATGGGCCATTCCGAATATGATGCCTATACCCTGAAAGAGGAATATGAAAGGGATCTTAGAAAAGGGGAAAAGATAAATATTCCGCGCCATTATTTTATCGATGATGACCCGAGCAAAGAGGTGATTGTCAACTGGCGCAGCCATGGCAGCCTGATTTTTACCAACTGGCTCAATTATTATGTATATCAGCTTACCCCCTATGATCTGTATGCTGATAGCAAATAAGCCGGTGAGGAAAATTTCCTTCACCGGCTTATTTTCATTTATATTTTTTCTATTTCATAGACGGTGTTATCCAGTACATATATATCGATCCAGTCATTTTCTGCCAGGTCGCGGTAGCTTAATAGGGTATTTCCTTTATGGATATAGCAGTTAGCCACCAGGCTGTAACGGTCATAGGTATAGCCCGAGGTCCGTTTTACCAAAAGCTCAGTATAGCTGCTCGTGAATTCGGCAAAGCGGGTACGGATTTTAGACATAAGGTATATGTTTATACTGCCATCGGCATTTTCGGTTATTTTTACCCGGTCGCCGGAGCTGAGATAACGCAGAGTATAGTATTTTTGGCCTTGGTCAATTATTTGCGAACCGCTGGCAAATGTTGTGCGAGCGGTTTTGCCTTCCAGGGTGGTTATAGTTATAGTTCCACTATAGGTATCAATGCCGGTTATCTGCCCGGTTAGAACAGGTGCCAGTTCGATCTTTTCTACCTTAAAGCCGAGGAAAGTTACTTTTATAGTATCTCCTTTGCGGAAATCCCCCAGACCGGGGCGGACAAGGCCGGGAATAATTATTTCGGTATAGTTGTCGGCTTCAATATAGTCAGATCTTCCCTGGCTGTCGACTACCCGGAGATAGCTGCTGCTGGCAGAAGTTACTTCATAATTTATAACCCTTCTTACTTTTATGCCGGTTATTATCTCTTCACTGTTAAGGGAGAATTCAATATAGTCATCAGCTTTAAGGTCGCTGAGTTTGGGTCTGGTTATGTTTTGTATCTGAATATCCGCATTATTGATTACTTTATAGGTGTTTACAAAGCCGCTTCCTTCTTTGACTGATATAAGGCTGCGTTCGCTGTTTACCGAGATGATGGTGCCTGCCTGCTGGCCGGCATTTTCCACATAGATTATCTTATCACCCAGAAGCTCAATCCTTATTTTCATGTCTTTTTTGATGTCAGCTAAGGAAGCTGTTTGGTTATCTATTTTTATGTCGGCAGCCTTGCTCACTTCATAGGTCAGCAAACGGCCGTCATTATCTTTTAGCACCAGGGTGCGGCTTGTTATGTCAACAGCTACCACGGTAGCGCTTATTTTACTGGCTGCATAACGGCTGTTTACCGTTATCGAAGTTATTTCTCCCCCGCTTATCACGGCTTCGATATTATCACCTTTGACTATATCGGCAAGGGCGGGTGCTTTGATATTTCCTATGTTTATCTGGACATCATCGGCCACCTTGAAGGCCTGGATTTTTTTATCTGCCGTTTCTATGAGCAAAAGTTTTCTGGCATACAGGTTTTCGATTACCTGCCCTTTTAAGGTTAGCTCCTGCTTGGCTTTGATTAATTTTATTTTGGTTATGATATTGTTTTCCAGGGTTATTTTTACTTCGTCTCCGGGCAGGAGGTCTTCTACGGTGGCAAAACGCAGGCCTTCAATTTCCACTTCGGTTAAGCTGGAATATTTAAAAGCCTGATAGCTGTTCCCGTTTTTGAGGATAATGAGCTTTTTGTTCTGATCGATTTCGGCTATAATTCCCTGATCTAGGCTGTCGGATGCCGAAGTGAGCAGGGTTATAGCCACCACTTCTTCGGAAAGGTTCAGGCTCAATTCTACCTGGGCATTTTCCGGAATAGAAGCAAAGTCCCAGGTTTTCCCCTGGCTGTCGGTTACCGGGACATTCGGTGCGATAGTCCGGGTATAGAGGCTGCCTTTTTCATCTTCGACAATGAGGAGCCTGATTTCCGGATTGATTTTTACTACCTTGCCGGTAAGCTTGCGGAAAGCGGCAACGGGAGCAGATGTTCCCATGAGTTCAAGCATTTTGGCCTGGTTATTTTTGACGGTAACTACTACCTGGGCAGAAGGTTGAATCTGGGTTATATTGATCAGGCTGCCATTCTGGTCAAAGGCTAGAACCCCGGAAGCCAGGGATAAGGTTTTGGTTCCTTCGTCGGTGGCAATAACCAGGTGAGAAGGGTTAAAACTTATTATTTTTCCCGTCAGGGTGTTATTAAGGTTCAGGTATTTTTCGCATTTGCCAAGCATTACCACACTCTGAGCCCGGGTAACGATAGCATTAGGTTTGAAGGTTTGATCAGAAAATCCGGCAATGATTTCATAATTTACCGCTGCATTGATATACCCCCGATAACGTTCCGGAATCGAAGAATCATCTTTAAAGCCCGAGTTCTGATGGGCATAAAGCTGGGCCTCTGTATCTTTGCCGATCATGCGGATCATGAGCTGGGTCATCCAGGCCCGGGTAGCCAGGGAGGTGGCGGCAAAGTTCTGCTCTCCAGGCACAATAAGCCCTTTGTCGACGGCAAAGAGAAGTTCTTTTTTGGCTTTGGCCTGAGCCCAGCCGGGTACGCTAAAAGGAAGGGGACGTGAAGCGTCGATTTTGGCTATTTCATCTTCTTTTTCCATATTGCGTACGGCCATCAGAACAGCTTCCAGCTGGGTTACGGCATTATCAGGCTTAAAGGTTCCATCTTGATAGCCGGCCACGACTTCCCGGCTGCTCATTTTCAAGACATGCTTATAGGCCCAGTGAGAAGAAGGCACATCCGGGAAAGGGACGGCAGCCAGAGCAGCTTTGCTGCCGATAAAAGGCGAGAAACATGCCCCGAGGAAGAAAAAGAGCACCAGACAGCTTAACCATACAGATTTGTTTTGCGGCATTTTTATCGCTCCTTTTTTAAATTTTCTGCTTGTGGTTTTTAACTGATATTAATTCCACACCTGTCCATAAATTTCCTCTATAATTCCTCTACGCTTTGTTCTTATGCTTTCTTGCACCTGTTTTTACAAGGTGTAAATCCTACTTTAAACGGCAATAGTCAAGATGAAGGAGGAAAAGAGAAGAGGGGATAAGGTGAAAAAGAGGTATAGCTGGGCAATAATTATTTTTTTGCTTTTTATACTGGTTATACTGGGATTTTGGGGATACGGAAAGCTGGAGAGGTGGCAGCTAGAGAAAATGTGTAAGCCTTTGCTGGGGGAAAAGGCAGATGTTGCTTATAGAGAGAAGGGGTCTGGGAGTGATAAAGGCGGCAAAGAGGAGCTTTTAGCTTTTAACTCTGACTATCTTGCGGCTCTAGCGGAAAGATATGCGGGGAATAAGGATTATGAAATTTATATAGGGTTATATGATTTCCCCAAGTGAGAATATGCAGGGTATAATGATGATAGGATTTTTTATCCGGCCAGTCTTACCAAGGCTATATACCTTGGCAGTTCTTTTAGAGCAGGCAGGTAGCGGCAGGATAGGTCTGGATGAAGATTATGTATTGCGCGCGGAAGATAAGTACGTACAGGGGACCAGGGTAGAAGGAAGCGGGATCCTTAAAGGCATGAAACCGGGGAAGATTTACAGCTACCGGGAACTGGCATATTTGATGATAACGGCCAGTGATAATGTAGCGGCTAATATAATCCTTGATAGGATAGGGTTCCCAATTGTTAACAAAAATATGTTAAAATATTACTTTTTATGATATAATATCTACATGAAACTAAGCGAATGGGCAAAAAACAAGGAATTAACTATAAAACCGCCTGGAAGTGGTATAAAGAAGGCAAGCTGCCTGTCCCGGCTTACCAGACCCCAACCGGGACAATACTGGTTAAGGTCGGCGAAGAAAAGGAAGGAGGGCAGAAGGTCAGCCAAAAACCAGGTAAAAAAAGCCATGGAGGCTATAGAGAATGCTGGTGAATAAAGCCTACCGGTATGAATTAAAACCTAATCAGGAACAGCTAACCCTTCTCAAAAAACATGCCGGCTGTGCCAGATTTGCCTGGAACTGGGGACTTGCGGAAAGAATAAGGCTCTGGGAAGAAGAAAAGAAAAGAACCAATGCCATAGAACTGCA
>NZ_FQWY01000027.1 GCF_900129805.1 Thermosyntropha lipolytica DSM 11003 | reverse complement strand
TAGATGAGGAAATCCTTATAGAATGTATAGAGAAAATACTGCCTGAGAGGAGGGAGGATTTAATGACCTTAGCGGAGAAGTGGAGAAGAGAGGGAATAGAGGAAGGGATAAGGAAAGGTATAGAGCAAGGTATAGCTAAAGGTATAGAACAAGGCATAGCTAAAGGTATAGAACAAGGCATAGCCAAAGGTATAGAGCAAGGTATAGAAAAAGGCAAAGAGGAAGCAGCCCTGAATGCTTTGCAGAAAGGATTGGATATAGAAACTATAGCAGAGATTACCGGGCTTTCAGTAGAGAGAATAGAGGAGTTAAAGAAAAAGTTGAATTAAAAAGTACAGGGGACAGTTTAAGGGCTGAACAGCACAAAAAAACGTCTGTTTGTGTTCGAAAAAATAATTTTTCTTGACAGGTGATTTTTATTACTTTATCATTTAGCTAAATGAAAACCTTTAAGTCAGCACCGTGAGGCTGACAAGGTAGGTAGCGAAAAGGATATAAATTAGGAGAAGAGTAGCTAAGCCTATTTTTGGCCTCACGCCGAAAATAGGCTTTTTTGCTGGCTGGATTAGGAGGAGAGAGCTGTGAAACTGCGGGAAAAAGCGAGGATTATGGATGAGGCAGCTATGAAAAGAGCTCTAACCCGTATTGCCCATGAGATAATTGAGCGCAATAAAGGGGTAGAAAATGTAGCCCTGGTAGGTATAAGAAGAAGGGGAGGGCCTCTTGCCGAGAGGCTGGCTCGAAAGATTGAAGAGATTGAGGGAGTGAAAGTCCCCGTAGGGGTTTTGGATATAACTTTATATCGCGATGATTTAACTACCCTTTCTGCTTATCCGCTGGTACACCGGACGGAAATCGATTTTGACATCAATGACAGGATAATTGTGCTGGTAGATGATGTTTTGTATACAGGAAGGACGGTGCGGGCAGCCTTAGATGCCCTTATTGATCTGGGAAGGCCCCAGTGTATACAGCTGGCAGTTCTTATAGACAGAGGTCACCGGGAGCTTCCTATAAAGGCAGATTTTGTAGGCAAAAACACCCCAACTTCCAAACTGGAGATTGTAAATGTCCTGGTTAAGGAATATGATGGGGAAGATGGGGTTATAATACAGGAAATAATCGATGATGAATAAACCACCACCCTTTAAGGCAGTCCTGTGAGGCTGGCAAGGGCGGCAAACCACAGCGTGCGGTTTAGTATGCCTTTCTTGCCAGTCTGGCGAGAAAGGCTTTTTTAATATGTGAATTAGGAGGCGGGAGAAGATGAAATGGGAACAAAGAAAAGATCTTCTGGGTCTTAAGGATTTAAGCAGGGAAGAAATCGAGCTTGTCTTGGATACAGCAGTTCCTATGAAGGACATCCTGAAAAGAGATATTAAGAAGGTACCTACCTTGAGAGGAAAAGCGATGGTTACCGTTTTTTATGAAAACAGTACCCGCACCCGAACTTCTTTTGAACTGGCAGGTAAATATTTAAGTGCTGATACGGTTAATCTAGGGGTTTCTACCAGCAGTGTACAGAAAGGAGAAAGCCTTAAGGATACGATAAGGACCCTGGAAATGATGGGATTTGACCTTATGGTCATACGCCATTCCATGAGTGGAACCCCCCACTATGTGGCCCGCAATACCAAAATGAGGGTTATAAATGCGGGAGATGGAGTAAATGAGCATCCTACCCAGGCTTTGCTGGATATGTATACCATAAGGGAAAAGAAAAAGACCCTAGAAGGCTTAAAGGTGGCTATTGTCGGAGATATACTGCACAGCCGGGTGGCCAGGTCTAATATATACGGGCTCACCAAGTTTGGCTGTGAAGTTAGGGTAGTAGGCCCTTCTACCCTTATCCCTCCTGAAGTTGAAAAACTGGGGGTTAAAAGCTATTACTCCCTTGAAGAAGCCTTAAAGGGGGTAGATGTTATAAATGTTCTGCGGATACAGAGGGAAAGACAGCAGAAGGGTTTATTCCCTTCCCTGGATGAATATGCAAGCCTTTATATGTTGCAGCCTGAGCATCTGAAACTGGCCCGGGAAGATGTGCTGGTCCTGCATCCGGGACCTATGAACCGGGGGATTGAGATATCGAGTGCCATAGCGGATGGAAACCATGCGGTTATTGAGGAGCAGGTAACCAATGGGGTAGCAGTAAGAATGGCTATTTTATACCTGATGATGGGAGGGGCTAAAGATGAGATTGCTGGTTAAAGGCGGACGCGTAGTTGATCCTGCCAATGATTTAGATAAAGTACTGGACATTTTGGTGGAAGATGATAAAATAGTAGAAACAGGACAGAATATTTATGCAGAAGATTGCATAATTATTGAAGCTCATGGCAAATTGGTATGTCCTGGCTTTATAGATTTGCACACCCATTTGCGGGAGCCGGGTTTTGAATATAAAGAAGATATATATTCAGGGACCAGAGCTGCGGCAGCAGGAGGTTTTACTACTGTCTGCTGTATGCCCAATACTGATCCTGTGGCTGACAATAAAACGGTAATAAGTTTTATCAAGGAGCAGGCCAGGGTGAAAGGAGTAGTTAATGTTCTGCCGGTAGGAGCGATTTCTAAAAAGCAGGAAGGACAGGAACTCTCTCCTATAGCCGAACTTTTTCAGGCAGGATGTGTAGCCCTTTCCGATGACGGCAGGCCGGTTAGAAGAGCAGATTTGATGCGCTATGCGATGGAATATGCCAAGATGTTCGATCTGCCCATTTTTTCCCATTGTGAGGATCGTGATTTATCCGGGGATGGACAGGTACATGAAGGGTTTTATTCTACCTATTATGGTCTGAAAGGCATACCGGCAGCAGCGGAAGAAGTGATGGTAGCCAGGGATATAATCCTTTCGCAACTTACCGGAGCTAAGGTTCATATCTGCCATGTTTCTACCAGGGGCAGTGTGGAACTTATACGCCGGGCCAAGGAAGAAGGAGTAAATGTAACTGCTGAAGTTACCCCTCATCATCTGGTATTAACTGATGAAGTGATAGGCTCCTATGATGCTGATACCAAGGTTAATCCGCCCCTGAGGTCTAGAGAACATGTAGAGGCTTTGCTAAAAGGGCTTAATGAAGGGGTAATTGATTGTATAGCGACTGACCATGCTCCGCATGAAAGGGAAGCCAAGGATTGTGAATATAATATGGCGGCTTTTGGTATATCAGGTCTGGAGACGGCTATACCGGTAAGCATGAAGCTGGTGCATGAGGGGAAACTATCTCTTAAACGGTGGGTGGAAGCCTATACCGTAAAACCGGCCAGTATTCTTAATATAGATAGAGGAAGCCTTACTCCCGGGGGAAAGGCGGATATAACCATAATTGACCCCGAACTTATAAAAACGGTCGAAGTGGAAAAATTTTATTCCCGGGGATGGAATACGCCCTTTAAGGGCATGAAATTTAAAGGATGGCCTTTTATGACGATAGTAAATGGCAAAATTGTCTTTGAAGATGGAGAAATTAAGGTATAAGGAGTGGAGATGATGAAAAAAGGGTATTTGGTGCTGGAAAACGGCCGGGTTTTTACCGGCAAGCTCCTGAATGACTGTTTGCTGGCTGGCGGAGAGGTGGTTTTTACTACGGCCATGATAAGTTATCAGGACATCATAACTGATCCTTCTTATTATGGCCAGATCGTAGTAATGACTTACCCTCTGGTAGGCAATGTAGGGCTTAATGAAAAGAGCTATGCTTCGCGGGGAGCTATGGTCAAAGGGCTGGTATTAAGAGAAGCTACTGATTTTCCCAGTCATTATGAAATGGAAACTGATCTTATAAGTTTTTTAAATAAAAGTGAGGTGGCAGTTCTGACCGAAGTAGATACCCGGGCTCTGACCAGAGTATTGCGCAATGAAGGGATTATGGGTGGGGTTATTACTGCTGATATTAGCCATAAGGACTGGCTGGTAGAAAAAGCCAGAAAAGAAGCCGAGGAGCTTAAAGGAGATCTGGTAAAGTATGTAAGCCGCCGGAATATAATGAAATTCGGCGCAGGGAAAAAAAGGGTGGTGCTTTTAGACCTGGGTACCAAGCGGGGAGTGATCGATTCTTTTATCCGCCGGGGATGTGAAGTAGTGGCAGTTCCGGCTGATACCGGCTGGGATGAAATACTTAATTTAAATCCTGATGGAGTATTTATATCTGACGGGCCGGGTGATCCTTCGGCTGTGCCTTATGCGATAAATACTTGCCGGGAAGTTCTGGGTAAGAAGCCGGTTTTTGGCATAGGGCTGGGGCACCAGATTTTAGCCCTGGCTCTGGGGGCCGGGATTAATAAGCTTCCTTTTGGTCACCGGGGAGGAAATCAGCCGGTTAAGGATATGAAAAACGGCAGGGTTTATATTACTACTCAGAATCACGGCTACTGCATAGATGAAAAGACTATTGACGGTACTGGCCTTCAGGTTACCATGCGCAATCTGAATGACAATACGATCGAAGCTGTTGAACATGAAAAGATGCCAGCTTTTTCCGTACAGTTTGATCCCGAAGGCTATCCCGGATACAGTGAAACCGGATTCCTGTTTGAGAAATTTATAAGTATGTTTTAAGCTGAATATTTTTAGGTTTAAATGGAGGGATAAAAATGCCGCTAAACAAGAATTTACGAAAAGTAATGGTAATAGGATCGGGACCTATAGTAATAGGACAGGCAGCAGAGTTTGATTATGCAGGGACGCAGGCCTGCCGGGCTTTAAAAGAAGAAGGAATTGAAGTAGTCCTTCTTAATACTAATCCGGCTACTATAATGACAGACCTGGAGATTGCCGATCGGGTTTATTTTGAGCCGATAACGGTGGAGACAGTAGAAAAGATAATTGAGAAAGAAAAACCGGATGGCATAATTGCCAACCTGGGCGGACAAACCGGGCTTAACATGGCCCTGGCTCTGGACAAGGCAGGAGTGTACGAAAGGACCGGGGTTCCGCTTTTAGGGATGCATCTGGATGCCATAGCTAGAGCCGAGGACCGGGAGTATTTTAAGCAAACCATGCTGGAAATCGGGGAACCGGTTCCCGAAAGTGCTATTGTCCACTCTGTGGAAGAAGCTGTAGCTTTTGCTAAAGAAATAGGCTATCCTGTAATAGTAAGACCTGCTTATACCCTGGGGGGAACCGGGGGAGGAGCTGCCTCTAATGAGGAAGAGTTAAGGATAGTAGCAGGTAAAGGCCTTAAGAACAGTCCTATAAACCAGGTTTTAATAGAAAAGAGTGTGGCTGGCTACAAGGAAATCGAGTTTGAGGTCATGCGGGATGCCAACGATAACTGTATAACTATATGCAGTATGGAAAATGTGGACCCGGTAGGAATTCACACCGGAGATAGTATAGTGGTGGCTCCTGCCCAGACGCTTACTGATGAAGAATATCAGATGTTAAGGTCAGCTTCTTTGAAGATAATCCGGGCTCTTAAAGTAGTCGGGGGATGTAATATTCAGTTTGCTCTGGATCCTTTCAGCAAGAAATATTATGTTATTGAAGTCAATCCCCGGGTAAGCCGCTCTAGTGCCCTGGCTTCCAAGGCCACTGGTTATCCTATTGCCAAAGTTACAACTAAACTGGCCATAGGCTACAATTTAGATGAAATTCCCAATGCGGTTACTGGTAAAACTACGGCCTGTTTTGAACCGGCTGTTGATTATGTAGTGCTTAAAGTGCCACGCTGGCCTTTTGACAAGTTTGTCTTTGGGGATCGCCGGCTGGGTACCCAGATGAAGGCGACCGGCGAAGTGATGGCTATTGACCGCAGTTTTGAAGCTGCTTTTTTGAAATCTATACGCTGTCTGGAAATCGGGCTTAATGGTTTAAGGCTTCCTCACCTGCGCAGCCTGGATAATGACTTGCTCCGGAAGAGACTGCAGGAAGCTGATGATGAGAGGATTTTCATAATAGCCGAAGCTTTCAACCGGGGCTTTTCTATCGAAGAGATATGGGATATAACCCGCATAGACAAATATTTCCTTAAGAAGATCAAAAACATAATAGATTTTTACGGCGAACTCAAGGAAGGAGACTTAAACGAGGAACTTCTAAGGGAGGCTAAAAAACTTGGCTTTTCCGATGCGGAAATAGCTGAACTTAAAGGGATAAGTGAAGATGAGGTGCGCAAAATAAGAAAAGAGTGGGGGATTCTTCCTACCTACAAGCTGGTAGACACCTGTGCCGCAGAATTTGATGCCCAAACTCCTTATTTCTACTCCTGTTATGAGGAAGAAAATGAAGCGGTGGAAATCGAAGGAGAAAAGGTGCTGGTAATAGGCTCAGGGCCTATACGGATAGGACAGGGGATAGAGTTTGATTACTGTTCAGTACACGGGGTATGGGCTTTAAGGGAAGAAGGCAAAAAGGCTATTATCATAAATAATAATCCGGAAACGGTAAGTACTGATTTTGACACTTCTGATAGGCTTTATTTTGAACCCCTGGTATATGAAGATGTTATGAATGTGATTGATGGCGAAAAACCGGAAGGGGTTATAGTGCAGTTTGGTGGACAGACGGCTATAAATCTGGCTGGACCTCTTAATCGCGCCGGGGTAAATATTCTGGGGACTTCCTATGATAGTATAGACCGGGCTGAAGACAGGGAACGCTTTGATCAGATGGTGGAAAAATTAGGTATTCCCCGGCCTCCGGGAAAAACCTGCTTTACCGTAGAAGAAGCGGTAGAGGCGGCTAAGGATATAGGTTATCCCGTTTTGGTAAGGCCTTCCTATGTACTGGGGGGAAGGGCTATGGAAATAGTACACAATGAAGATGAGATAAGGCAGTATATGGCTACAGCCGTCAAGGTTAATCGCGAACATCCTGTACTGGTTGACAAATACCTTTTAGGCAAAGAGATAGAAGTAGATGCGGTATGTGACGGCGAAGAAGTCCTTATTCCCGGCATAATGCAGCATATAGAAAGGGCCGGGGTTCATTCCGGGGATAGTATGGCTGTATTCCCTGCTTTTGATATAAGCCCGGCCATAGAACAGAAGGTGATAGATTATACTATCAAGCTGGCGCGGGAATTAAAGGTGAAAGGCCTTATAAATATCCAGTTTGTAGAATACAATGATGAGTTGTATGTACTGGAAGTGAATCCGCGCTCCAGCCGTACGATACCGTTCATAAGCAAGGTTACCGGCATTCCCATGGTAAAACTGGCCACCCGCATCATGCTGGGGAAAAATCTGAAAGAACAGGGGTATAAGGGTGGTGTTATGCCCAGACCTGATTTCTTTGCCGTAAAAGTACCGGTATTTTCCTTCGGCAAACTGCATGAAGTAGATATAAACCTGGGTCCGGAGATGAAATCTACCGGTGAAGTAATGGGGATAGATAAAGATCTCAATGCCGCTATATACAAGGGACTTCTGGCGGCAGGAGTGAATATCCCTGAGCAAGGTACGATTGTCGCCACCATCGCTGATAAGGACAAGGCAGAAGCTTTGCCGATACTTAAAAGCTTCTATCAGATGGGATTTAAGATAGTAGCTACTGAAGGGACGGCCAGAGCCCTTAAAGAGGTAGGAGTTGAGGCGGAAGTAGTAAAGAAGATGCAGGAAGGCTCCCCTAATATTGTGGATCTGGTAAGGAGCGGAAAAGTAGATTTTGTGGTGAATACCATAACTCAGGCGCGGGGACCTTACACCGACGGTTTTCATATACGCCGGGCCGCGGTTGAGCTTAATATACCCTGTCTTACTTCCCTTGATACCTTGCAGGTAGTGGAGAAGGTTTTAAGAAATGGTATTAGGCTTTCTGATATGCAGGTAAAATCTCTAAATGAATATGTCGGAAAATAGTTCAAAAAGGGGATGCTCTACATCCCCTTTTTGAAGGAATGGAGAAATGGAGGTATCAGGTTATGCCTACACTGGAGAAAGGGCTGGTTATTCTTCACAACAGGCTGGCAAGGGATTTTTATGAAATAGAACTGGTTGCTCCGCTTATTGCTTCTTCCTGTAAGCCAGGACAGTTTGTGCATGTAAAAGTGGGGGGGACTATGGACCCTTTGCTTAGAAGACCTTTAAGCATTTATGATGTAGACAAAAAACTGGGCAGTATAACCCTTCTCTATAAAGTAGTAGGGAGGGGAACGGAACTATTAACCAGGGTAGGGGTTAAAGAGAATATTGATATTATGGGCCCTTTGGGAAGAGGTTTTTCGCTGGCCGACAACCAGCATGTACTTCTGGTAGGAGGGGGGGTAGGAATAGCACCCCTGGTGTATTTGGCCCGGGCAGCGAAGGAAAAAGGCTGCCAGGTTACAGTTTTATATGGGGCGGAAAAGAGGGGAGAACTGGTGGCCTTTGAACGTTTGCGCAAACTGGAAGTTGATTTGATGGTAGCTACCCGGGATGGCAGTGCCGGACATAAGGGGTTAGTGGCGGATCTTTTGCATCCCAAATTTCTTCCTCCTAAGATAGACTTTATATATACCTGCGGACCTGAGCCTATGATGGCCCTGGTTAAGAAATATGCCGAAGAGAATGGAATACCGGGAGAGGTATCGCTGGAAGAGCATATGGCCTGCGGGGTAGGAGCCTGTTTGGGATGTGCCCGCAAGTTAAAGCCTGATGATGAATATTATGTCAAGGTATGCAAGGATGGCCCGGTATTTAGAATGGATGAGATGGTGTTATAGGGAAGGAGGCTTTACCGTGCAAAGCAGTTTTAATAAGGCAGGGGTTAAGGAAGATGTCGATATCTCCGTAGATCTGGGGGGACTGAAGCTTAAAAATCCGGTGGTGGTGGCTTCAGGTACTTTCGGCTACGGGCTGGAATATGAGGATTTTTTAGATATATCAGCAATCGGAGCGGTAATAGTCAAAGGTACTACTCTGGAGCCGCGAAGTGGAAATCCTTCTCCCCGTATTGCGGAAACTCCAGCGGGAATGCTTAATGCTATAGGTCTTGAAAATCCGGGGGTAGATGTTTTTCTTAAAGAATATCTCCCTCGTCTCAGGGATAAGGGGGTTACGGTTATTGTCAACATTGCCGGCAATACGGTGGAAGAATATGCGCGGATGGCAGCAAAAATCGAGGGGAATGAAGGAGTAGCTGCTATTGAGCTTAATATTTCCTGCCCCAATGTTAAAAAAGGTGGTTTGCAGTTTGGCACCCATCCGGATACGGTAAAAGAAGTGGTGGAGGCGGTAAAGAAAGAGACTTCGCTTCCGGTTTTACCCAAACTTTCTCCTAATGTAACCGATGTAGTGGAAATAGCAAAAGCTGCCCAGGCAGGCGGAGCCGATGCGCTCTCCATGATAAATACCCTGCTGGGGATGGCTATTGATATAAAAAAGAAAAAACCGGTTTTGGCTAATATTTTTGGAGGCTTGTCAGGACCGGCTATAAAACCAGTGGCTTTGCGCATGATTTATCAGGTTTATAAGGAAGTAGACCTGCCGATTTTAGGCGGAGGAGGGATTATGAGCAGCGAGGATGCGGTAGAGTTTATACTGGCTGGAGCCAGTGCCGTTTCTATTGGCACCGGAAATTTTGTGAACCCTCGCCTGGCTTTAGAAGTGGTTGAAGGTATAAGGAATTATTTGCAGGAGGAAAATATAAGATCAGTACGGGAATTAACCGGGATGGCAGTTATAAAATAAAAGATGCAGGATAACCTGCACCTTATATCATATGAGGTTCATTTTGCGGGCATGGAATTTAAGTTCGTCGCGGAAATTCGGATGGGCAATGGATATTAAAAGTTCAGCCCTCTGTTTTTGCGACTTGCCGCGCAGCCTTACCGCACCATATTCGGTTACGATATAATCGACATCATTGCGCCCTACGGTTACTACTGCTCCTGGCTTGAGACAGGGAACTATTCGGGAAATAGTGTGGTTCTTGGCTGTGGAAGGAAGGGCTAAAATAGCTTTGCCTTCGGGAGCTTTGACTGCTCCCCGGCAGAAATCAACCTGCCCGCCGGACCCGCTGTAATGCTGGTAACCAATAGCCTCTGAAACGCACTGGCCGAAAAGGTCAACTTCCAGGGTGGCATTTATAGCTGTCATTTTGTAGTTGGCGGCAATAGTTCTTACATCATTGGTATAATCAACAGGATATAGTTCTACCAGAGGATTTTCGTGGCAGTAATTATATATCTTATCTGTTCCTACCAGGGTGGTGCCGATGATTTTCCCTTTATGAATAGATTTTTTGTGGTTGGTGACGGCGCCACATTCTACCAGGTCTACCATGGCATCAACCAGTATTTCAGTGTGGATCCCTAAATCCTTTTTCTCCTTGAGAAACTCGGACATAGCCATGGGAATAGCGCCAAAGCCCAGTTGAACCGTGGAGGCATCCTCAATTAGTTCAGCAATATGGTAGCCGATTTGCTTTTGAATTTCATCGGGCATGGCCGATTTTATTTGCGGCATGGGACAGGTGTTCTCTATAATACAGTCTACTTCGGAAATATGTACAAAGGTGTTGCCGTAGGTTTTAGGCATGTTGGCATTAACTTCAAATATGACGGTGCGCGCTCTTTTTATGGCCTCAAAGGCATAACATACGGAAGCCCCCAGGGAAAAATATCCGCGGTCGTCCATGGGGCTTACAGCGGCGATATATACATCAAGCGGTACCAGGCCGTCTCGCATGAGGTAACAGGCATCATGGAAGTGCTGTGGTGTATAATCGGCCCATCCTTCATTGACTGCTTGCCGGGTTTTTTTGCCGGAAAACCAGGAATTATGGCGTACATGAGGTACATTTTCCGGGGTAAGATAGGTATATTCCCGGGTAGGAAGCATTTGCATAATAGTCACATTGTTAAAAGACCTGGCATTTTGGCCTATAGCTTCCAAAAGGGCAGGAGGTTCTCCAGCACACAGGGCACAGTAGACATGGTCACCATCTTTTATAAGCTTTATTGCTTCATCAGCCGTAGTAAGTTTTTGCTGGTATTCGCGATGCCAGCGGTTAGCCATGGATTTAATCCCTCCCCATAGTTTAATAAGGTAATATGTATAAAAATATATAATGATATTACGTTAATGTAAAGTATGTAAAATAAAAAATACATTATACGCCGATAAGGTTTATAATGTTAAAGGAGGTAATTTTTTTGCAGGCAAAAGAAAGGATTATACTGGCCCTGGATGTAGCCACCAGGGAAGAAGCCTTACAGCTGGTAAAAGAATTAAAAGATCATGTGGGGGCTTTTAAGATAGGAATGCAGCTTTTTAACAGCACCGGTCCGGATATAGTAAAGGCAGTAAATGATCTGGGAGGGCGGGTTTTTGTTGATTTGAAGTTTCATGATATTCCTAATACGGTAGCTGAAGCAGGTAAGGTTATGACACGCCTGGGATGTTATATGTTTAATGTACATGCTGCCGGGGGAAGGGAAATGATGAGAAAGCTGGCGGAGGAAGTAGAAAAAGAAGCGCAAAATTTAGGCCTCATTCCTCCTATTACCCTGGCGGTTACAGTTCTCACCAGTATTTCCCAGAGAGAACTGGAAGAAGATATGCTGATTAAGGGCTTGCAGGTAGAAGAGGTAGCTGTAAGATGGGCAGTTATGGCTAAGGAAGCAGGTATAAAAGGGGTTGTATGTTCTCCGCATGAAATTAGAGCGATAAGAGAAGCCTGCGGGCCTGATTTCAAAATAGTAACTCCCGGTATACGGCCAGCCTGGTCGGAAAAAAATGACCAGAAAAGGATAACCACCCCCAAAGAAGCCCTGGAATTAGGAGCTGATTATATGGTGATAGGAAGGCCGATAACGAAAGCTGATAATCCCAAAGAAGCGGCGCAAAAAATTATAAAAGAACTGGAGGGGTAATCTATGCTGACCCATGAAGAAGCAGTAAAAATTTTTACCCAGGCAGGGGCTTTGCTAAATGGACATTTTATACTTACTTCCGGGCGTCACAGCAATCAGTACATGCAGTGTGCTCTAGTTCTTCAATATCCCCAGTACACGGAAAAGCTGGCCCGGCATTTAGCGGAAAAATTCCAGGGAGAAAATGTTGATATCGTAATCGGGCCGGCTATGGGGGGGATTATTGTTGCTTATGAAGTAGGAAGGCAGTTTGGAGTTCCGGCTATTTTTACCGAGAGAAAAGACGGGATTATGCAGCTCAGGCGCGGTTTTACCATAAAACCGGGGCAAAAGGTTCTGGTGGTAGAAGATGTAGTGACTACCGGCGGTTCAGTACGCGAAGTTATCGAAGTAGTTGAAAAAAGCGGAGGAATAGTAGTTGGGGTGGGGGTACTGGTAGATCGGAGTGGAGGCAGTGTAGATTTTGGCGTGCGCAAAGAAGCTGTACTTACTATGCATATTGAATCCTTTGAACCTGATAACTGTCCGTTATGCCGGGAAGGACTGATACCGGCAGTTAAACCAGGGAGCCGCAGCTAAATTTTATGGCCAGGGGTGAGGTTTTTGCGGGTTTTTTTGAATGGACAGGAGCTGGAGTTTGTAGAAGGCGGTTATGAATATGTTTTTTTGAAACCGTATAAACGCTGTGTGCAGGATAAAGTAGTAAAAGATGGCCGCGAGCTTTATATTCAATACTATGACAATGGTGTGCGCATAAGGACCCTGATAACCCCAAAAGAGATTACTACTCTGATAAACAGGGATGTGGCAGTTGATCATAAAAACCGCAAGATATATATACTGGAAGAAGGTAATCAGGTTCTAAGACATGATGATGGGACGGTAGAGGTTATATAAGTGGGGAGAGAGCCGGGCAGAAGGCCCGGTTTATTTTTTTGGCAAATTTATTTAATAAATTACTATTAAAATCTGTTTTGTGTGATATAATATGAATAAGAATTTTCGATTAGTAATAAATTGCTGGTGAGGAAATTTTATTGCGGGGAGGTTTTAATGTGAACTTATTGCTTAATCCCAAACAGTACCGGGATAGAAACTATCCGGATGAGCGTTCAAAAGAAATTATGCTCAAGACGATTGAATGGTTTGAAAACAAAGGGCTGGCAGCGCAAAAAGAAGCCTACCACAATCGCGAATTCTGCAATGATTTCAAAGAATTCGTAACCAAAGAAGGATTTTTTGAAACCTTGTTTCTACCTAAAGGATATGGCTCTGACCCGAATCAGTATTACAGCACCTACCGTCTTTATGAGTTTTCGGAAATATGCGGTTTCTATGGCAGTGGCTACTGGTACACCTTCCATGTGTCCCATCTAGGATTGATTCCTGTCCTGCTGGGTGACAATGAAGAAGCCAAACATAGAGCGGCCAGAATATTGAAAGAAAATCCCCTCTGTGCCTTTGGCCTTTCGGAACAGGAACACGGTGCCGACATTTATTCCACGGAAACTATGCTTTATCCTCAAGGAGATGGAACCTATGTAGCGAGAGGCAGAAAATACTACATAGGTAATGGAAATGTTGCTAATATAATATCAGTTTTTGGCAAATTTGCTGATACCGGAGAATATGTATTTTTCCTGGTTGATTCCCAGCATCCGAGATTTGAATGTGTAAAAAATATCATCGATTTTAACCAGCAGTTTGTGGCCGAATTTATTTTGCATGATTATCCTATAACAGAAGCTGATATCCTCTCCCGTGGCCAGAAAGCATGGGATGATATGCTCAATACGATAAATATCTGTAAATTTAATATAGGCTCGGGATCTACCGGGGTCGCTACTCATGCCTTCTATGAAGCTTTAAACCATGCTTATCACCGTATAATTTATGGCAAAAGGGTTACCGATTTTCCGCATATCAGGCGTCTTTTCATGGATTCCTGGTTGCGCCTCATAGCTATGAAACTTTTTGGTCTTAGAGCTACTGATTATATGCGGATGGCTAATGAAAATGACAAAAGGTATCTCCTCTACAATCCTTTGATGAAAATGAAGGTTTCTACCGAGGCGGAAAGAACTATTGAGCAGCTATTTGATATTATAGCTGCCAAGGGGTTTGAAAAAGATACCTACTTTGAAC
The DNA here is from genome assembly GCF_900129805.1 of Thermosyntropha lipolytica DSM 11003. Lineage (GTDB taxonomy): Bacteria > Bacillota > Syntrophomonadia > Syntrophomonadales > Syntrophomonadaceae > Thermosyntropha > Thermosyntropha lipolytica. Next base: position 14,740 of record NZ_FQWY01000027.1, on the reverse strand, counting down.
AGGCAGCGGTAGAAATAAAAGGATATCCTAAACTGGAAGGAACCCGTCATGTAAACATGGCTCTGGTAGCTAAACTTATTCCTAGCTATATGTTTATGCCCCAGCCTTTTGAAGAATTTGGCAGAATAACTGACAATCGCAATGATGATTTCCTGTTCCGGCAGGGACCTACCCGTGGTTATGCCAAGACCAGGTTCCATGATTATAATATTGCTTACAACAGCGTATCTCATCTGCCTAATGTTAAGATATTCATGGAACAGATTGAAGCTTTCAAAGAGTACCTTATGGTTTCTGGACAGGATTTGGCCAAACAGATGGAAGATTTTGATTATCTGCTGGGAGTAGGTGAATTGTTTACTCTGATACCTTATGGCCAGCTGATTATTGAAAGTGCCAAGATAGAAGGAGTAAAAGATGAGGTGATGAATCAGCTCTTTGACCTCTTTATCAGAGACTTTTCCGCTTATGCCGTAAATCTCTACGGGAAATATCAGAATACGGATGCTCAGCTGGAAAAGATTATGAAGATGATAAAAAGGCCGGTGCCCAACCGGGAAGAATTTGAAAAGGTGTTGCAGGAAGAAGTTTACAGCCTGGTTGATGTTTATCGTCAGAATCCGTAAAAAAGATTGCCGGGGCTGTCAGCAGTTTTTGCTGGCAGCTTTTTTATTGGGATTTTTTAAACTAGTGCCTTAAGATAAGGCTTTATCTCCTTATGAAATATTCAGGCATAAAATTACGTTTTATATAATACAATAACCAATATTTATGATATAATTATTACGAATAGCAATAAAAAGGAGGGAGAGGTATGGCAATCCCTAAAAAGGCCAGGGATTACCAGAAAGAGCTGGATAGTTTTATAAGGGAGAATAAAACCCTGGCTAACCTTATACTTAAAAATACCAAAAAGTTTGCCCAGCATGATGCTTTGAAGCAGAAGGTAAAAGGAAAATGGGTTATCACCAAGTGGAAAGATTTTGGAGAACAGGTACGAGCTGCTGCTAAAGGGATTTTGGAACTTGATCTTCTTAAACCTGGAGAGATGGGAGGAATTTTTTCCGCTAACCGTGCTGAATGGCATATTGCCGATGTGGCAATTTTGGCTGTGCGCGGGGTATCAGTTCCTATCTATGCCACTAATTCCAGCGAAGAAGCCTTATATATTGTCGAAGATGCCGAAATTAAAGTGCTTTTTGTGGGAGATCAGGTGCAGTATGATAAAGCTAAACAGATAAGGAAAAAGTCAGGATATCTTAAAAAGATCATCGCTCTGGATCGGGACATAAAAATCGAGGGAGAAGACAGCCTGTATCTAGATGAACTTATAGCCATCGGACGTAATTCTTCACGCGAGCCCGAACTGGAAAAACGCTTGCAGGAAGCAAATCCTGATGACCTTCTTACCCTTATCTACACTTCAGGTACTACCGGTGCTCCTAAAGGTGCCATTCATTCCCACCGCAGTTTTATGGGCGGCATATATCCATCTTTAACGCGTTTTCCCCATGTAGGTCCAGGATATGTAACTATGGCTATCCTTCCTTTAAGCCATGTTTTTGAACGCATGTGGTCTTATGGGGCTATGACGGTAGGCATGTGTGTTGCCTATTGTCCTGATCCCAAACAATTTTTGGAATATGTGACCGAAATAAAGCCCCACTTTATGTGCAGTGTCCCCAGGATTTGGGATAAAGTATATGGTACGATTCAGGAAGGCTTGAAGACTGCTCCCCCTTTAAAAGCCAGACTTTTTAAATGGGCGGAAAAAACAGCTCTGGAAGTTTACCGCTTAAAAGCTGCCCGGAAGACCCCCTCTCTGGTTTTGCGGTTTAAACATGCTGTGGCCAGGAAGCTGGTTATATCTAAAGTGCATAAAACCCTGGGAACCGAAAATTGTGATGTATACCATGTAGGAGGAGCTGCTTTTGCCCCTGATGTTAATGAGTTTTTCTTTGCTTTTGAGATAAATACTATACAAGGTTATGGACTTACCGAATTTTTCCCGGTAGCGGTTGGTTTTGACGGCCATGGAATTCCAGGTATGTGCGGGCCTATGCTTCCTCTTTGTCAGGCCAGGATTTCTGATGAAGGAGAGATCCAGCTTAAAGGCCCCATGTGTATGCTGGGATATTATAAAAAGCCGGAAGCAACTAAAGAATGTTTTACCGAAGATGGCTGGTTTAAAACGGGTGATATAGGCAAGATAGAACAGGTAGAAAAAGATGGGGAAACTTTTAGCTATATTAAGATAACTGACCGCATAAAAGATATTATAATTACAGCTGGCGGCAAAAACATCTCGCCCCAGCAGATTGAAAGCTTATTCGGGGATGAGCTTTTTATCGAACAGATTGTGGTAGTAGGTGAAGGCAAGAAATTCATATCGGCTCTGGTGGTTCCGAATTTTGTTATCCTTGAGGACTACTGCCAGAAAAATAATATACCTTACCATTCACGGGAAGATATCGTAAAACATCCATCTATCATAAAGATGTATGAAGAAATTATCGAAAAGCGGACGGTTTCTCTGGGACAGGTGGAAAAAATCAAGAAATTTACTCTCCTTACCAAAGAACTGACACAGGAAGACGGTGAGCTTACTCCCACTCTTAAAGTCAAGCGTAAGGTAATTAACCAGAAATATGCAGAAATTATAGACAAAATGTATAAGGAATAATTTCAAATTTTAAACTGTACTGGTAGTGATGAGAATTTGCCAGAAGAAAGATGAAAACTGCTCTCAGAAGGGTTTACCTGAGAGCAGTTTTCCCTTTAACGGCGAAAATAAGCACTTACTTTCTTTGCTTATAAGGAGGATGGTTGACCATAAGTATCTGTATATTGTTCCGCTAGTAGTTTTTTTATCCTTTCATCCTGGGGATTAGCCATAATAGTCCAGTAATTATCATATATAACCATACCTGGTTTGGCCCCTGACGGTTTTTTAACATTAATGCGGAAGGTATAATCAACCGGAACTTTGTCTGCTTCTTTGGCTTTACTGTAATAGGCTGCCAGGGCAGCAGCTTCTTCCAGAGTAGCATCAGGTACTTCATGGATAGTTTTTATTTTCGGCGGCAGTTTTACTATTACATGGGTACCTGGTATATCTTTGGTATGTAGCCACAGATCGTTTTTATCTGCCAGCTTTAGAGTTAATATATCATTTTGCCTATTATTGCGGCCTACCAGTATTTCCAGGCCATCAGAAGAAATAAAGCGACGGGGAGCACTTTTGCCGGTTTTATGGGAGCTCCTTTTCTTTTTTTCCTTGATATAACCTTCTTTTTCTATTTCTTCGATTATTTCTTCCAGCTCTTCCAGTTTTTCGGCTTCTCTTATGGCTACAGCTACAGATTCCAGATAATCAATCTCTTCCTGGTTTTTGCGCATAAGTTCTTCCAGGTGTTTGAGCGCATTGCGGCTCTTGTTGTAAATTTTAAAATACCTCTGGGCATTTTGCACCGGGCTATAACGAGGATCAAGCTCTATTTCCACTTTTTCCCCGGTGTAAAAATCTTCGAGCACGGCTTTGGTATCTCCTTTTTTGTACTGATGAGCATAAGCTGTGAGGAGTTCTCCCCATTCTTTGTATTTTTTGTTTTCTTCTGCCCGGCTAAAATCCTGCTTAAGGTGTTCCTGTTTTTTGTATGCCTTGTTAAGAAACTCACGCAGGTTTTTAAGGATATTAGTCTTTAATGATTCTAATCTTATAAGGCGCATTTTTTCCTTAAAGAATTCATCACAGGCGGCATTCATGGAAGTGAAAGTTTTGGTCCCTACCCGGAGGGAAGTGCCTATAGGAAAAGGAGCAAAATCCAGCGGATTATGGCTGTTTTTATAGATTACGGTAGGGGTATAATTTTTGCTGTCTATGTTATGCAGTATCTCCTGGACTTTATTATATATTCTGCTTAGTTCATATTCCCCGCATTCTTCAGCTGACATATGAGGATCTATGCCTGCATTTATGCATATTTCTTCTGCTGATTTGGGGCTTATTCCTGAATAAGTGTTAAAAAGAGCTTCTCCTACCGTTTTATCATGGTTTTTCCATACATAAGTGACAAAATCTTCAAAAGAGGAAGTTGACGGGTTTAATTTGTCCTGTGGGGGAGGGGCTATATATTCTTTGCCTGGCAGCACTTCCCGGTAAGAACTTAGTTCACTCCCGTATTTTTTTATAGCGTCTATTATAGTATTAGTTTCTGGATTGATAAGTATTATATTGGCATGGCGGCCGGTAAATTCACAGATCAGGGTTTTGGGCTTCCATTCCCGGAAATCATCCAGGGCTTCTATTTCTATATGGACAACCCGCTCAAAGTCTACCTGCTTTACTGCTTTTATTTTCCCTCCTTCCAGGTACTTGCGCAGCAACATACAAAAAGAAGGAGGAACACTTGGATTTTCCATGCGATCTGTAGTTATATGCATACGAGCCCATTTGGCATTGGCGGAAATAAGCAATTTATGGGTACTGCCTTTATATTTTCTTACGGTCAGAATGATTTCATCTTTTTCCGGTTGATAGATTTTGTCTATACGGGCTGACAAGAGTTCTTCATTGAGTTCCGAGACTATAGCTTTTATGGTAAAACCGTCGAAAGGCATGTAAACTCCTCCTTTACCACCAAAAGTATAGCATTTAATCATCAGCTTGTACAAGTAAGGGGGAATAGAAAGCAGTTGGCGAAAGTTTTATAAAATTATAGAGGAATATTTTTATATTTAGCGAACTAAAACTAGAGAAGGAGATGTTTTAGTTTTAGAGGTTAGGAATGAAGAAAAATGATGGTAGGCAATTTTTATAAAAATATTCTGGATAAGGTATTGCTGCTGGAGAAAGCCAAGAAAGATTTAAGCCGGCAGATTTTACTCTGCCGGGAAGATAAAAAGCGGCTAGGTTTAATACGGCAATTTTTCCAGTATGAGCTGAACCGGCATGAACTTTTTGAACATGCAGCCGTGGCGGCTATGAATAATGATGATAAAAAGGTGCTTAAAGATATAGCACGTTTTTATAATATAGATAATGAAAATGAAGTTTTAGCAGCTATAAGATCAGAAATTAACATAACCAGAAAATTCATCAGTAGCCTGGAAAAAGTTATAAAATATCCCAGATTTGCAAGTTTTAGCGAGAGAAGGCTGGTTAAAGAGATAGAAAAATATATTCTGGAAAAAGCCAGACTATATATGAAACTTTAAAAGAGCTTGCTTTGCGCAAGCTCTTTTCAGGTAGAGGGTTATTTTATCACCAGTACCGGAATGTTTACGAGGCGGGTTACCTTATCGGTTACGCTGCCAAAAGCCAGCTCCTGAAATTTATTGAGCCGGCGGCTGCCCATAATTATAAGGTCAAATTGCCCGTCATTTTCAATCAAGTCAAGAATGAGGGAAGCAGGATCTCCGCCTGCTTTTTTTATGGTACAGGGTATGTTATGGTCAGCAAGCATCTTCTGGTATTTTTCCAAGACTTGGAGAGATTCCGCTCTTAATTCGTCTAATTTTTCTGCACTGTGGAGTTTGGTTATGTCTACCCCGCTGGTATCGTAGACATTAAAGAGCACCAGGTTATCAATTACTCCTGCCTGATAAAGTTCGATAGCTTTTTGCACAGCTCTTTCTGACTGGGGAGAATCGTTGACGGGAAGTAGTGTCTTATGAAAAAGGGGTTTATCCAAAATAATTCCTCCTCTTCATATATAGAATATTGGAGATAAATGCAGGATTCATTTTATGTATACAATTATAGCAAACCTTGACTAGGCTGGCAAAATAATATAAAACTATTTTTTAAGGAGAATGGGAGGTAGGTATATGGAAAATAAGATACGGGTTATAGTAGCTGGAGCACTGGGCAAAATGGGACGGGAAACTTTAAAAGCCGTAAATGCTGATAAGGAATTGGAACTGGTAGGAGCAGCGGATGTAAAATTCAGTGATGCGAATATGAAGGAAGAGGGGATTTTAGCTGGTCTTAATATTCCCTGTTATCCTGATCTGGAAAGGCTGATTAATGAGGTAAAGCCTGATGTTATGGTCGATTTTACCAATCCCCAGGCTGTTTTTGGTAATGCCAAAATAGCTTTACAAAATAAGATTACCTGTGTAATAGGGACTACTGGCCTGAAAGATATAGAATTAGAACAGCTGGAAAAGCTGGCTTATGCCAATGAAACGGGAGTTGCGGTTATACCTAATTTTGCTATTGGGGCGGTTTTGATGATGAAATTTGCCCGCGAAGCTGCCGAGTATTTTTCCGATGTAGAGATAATAGAGCTGCACCATGATCAAAAAATGGATGCTCCTTCGGGTACGGCCATAAAAACGGCAGAACTGATAAATGAAAGATGGGGGATACGGCCACCGCGTGCCGTAAGGGAATTGGAAAAAATACCCGGGTGTCGGGGAGGAAATCTGGGAAATATACGCATACATAGTGTGCGCTTGCCCGGCCTGGTTGCTCATCAAGAAGTTATATTTGGAGGCCCCGGGCAGAGCCTTACTATAAGACATGATTCTTTTGACCGAGCAGGTTTTATGCCGGGAGTCGTGATGGTTATAAAGAAAATGGCGGGAAGAAAAGGCCTGGTTTACGGGATGGAAAACCTGCTTTAAATGTGAGGAACAAAAGAGAGAACCAGGAGCTTTTTCCGGGTTCTCTTTATTTATCTAACCTCCTTTGCTACCCCTTAGACAAGCACCAGTAATAATACTTTTACATATACTGCTATTAATTGTAGCCCTAAAAAAGACCCAAAGGGGGATATTTTTATGAGTTCAGTACTTTCCGGAACAAAAATTGCTGTTCTGGGGGGAGATGACCGCGAAATTATTTTAATATCTGAACTGGTCAAAATGGGAGCAACAGTAGTGGTAGCAGGTTTCCCTAAAGAGAAGGTGGGTCATGGCGCATTTGTCGTGAAAAATGCAGAAGAAGCGTGCAAGGATGCTCAGGTAGTTATTCTTCCTTTGCCTGGTACCGACAATGAAGGAGTGGTAAGAGCAGTATATGCAGAAGAAAAGCTGGTGTTAACCGAAAAAGCGATACAAAGGCTGGCCTCCCATGCTCTGGTAATAATAGGCTCAGCCCGACCTTATCTTAAGGAATGGGCCAAGAAATACAATTTTACCCTGCTGGAAGTAATAGAAATGGATGAGCTTGCTATTTTGAATTCTATACCTACCGCCGAAGGAGCTATCAAGATTGCCATAGAGGAAACCCCTATAACTATTCACGGCAGCAAAACTTGTGTTATAGGTTTTGGACGGGTAGGTATTACTCTGGCTCGGGTTTTGAAAGCCTTGGGAGCAGATGTTACGGTAGTAGCACGCAATGGAGGCCAGCTGGCAAGAGCTTATGAAATGGGTTGTATACGGGCAGATTTCAGCAGTTTACGCGATGTTATAAGCCATACTGATATATGCTTTAATACTGTACCTGATATGGTCCTGACCAAAGATATATTAAAGTATGCTAATCCCGATATAGTAATAATTGATCTTGCTACCCAACCAGGTGGTACCGATTTTGAAGCTGCCAATAGGTATGGCTTAAAAGCTATCCTTGCGCCAGGACTTCCAGGAAAAGTTGCTCCGGTTACGGCAGGAAAAATTTTAGCCGATTTTATACCGCGGCTGATTATTGATGAATTAACCAGGATGGATAAGGGGTTGCTTTTTGGTTAAGAGGGAGGTTAGATCAAGGTGCAGGAAGCTAAAAAGGCTCGCCTTAAGGGCGTTAAGATTGGGGTAGTGCTTACTGGGTCCCACTGTACGGTGGCGGAGGTTATTCCGGAAATTAAAGCTTTAAAAGAAGAAGGTGCTGAGATTTATCCTATTTTTTCCTATACCGTAGACGAAACTGATAATCGATTTTACAAAGTAGAGGATTTGAAAAAACAGATAAAGGAAATAACTGAGCACAATATAATTAATACTATAGTAGGTGCCGAACCTATTGGTCCCCATAAACTTCTGGATATTTTGCTGGTAGCTCCAGCTACGGGTAATACTATAGCTAAGCTAGCTAATGGAATAGTAGATACCCCTGCCTTAATGGCTATTAAAGCCCAGCTGCGTAATCAGAGACCGGTAGTAATTGCTATATCTACTAATGATGCTTTAGGGATTAATGCAAGAAATATAGGTATGCTTCTTAATATGAAAAATATATATTTTGTACCGTTCAGACAGGATAATCCAGTAGAAAAAGCTAATTCTCTGGTAGCACAAATGGATAAGATTGTGGATACAATTATTTTAGCTTTACAGGGTAAACAGATTCAGCCGGTGCTTTTAGGTCCGGCTAATTGTTGAGCCTTTTAAAGCTATTATGCTAGAATAGCAATTAGATATTTTTTACAGGAGGTAGTTTAAAGTGGCAAAAGAGGTAACAATGGCGATAGTTGGCGCTACAGGAGCTGTAGGGCAGGAAATGATGAAGGTGCTTGCGGAACGGGATTTTAAAATAGATGAACTTATATGTTTGGCTGATCCTAGAGAAGAAGGAACCCAACTTAAATTTAAAGATGAAGTGATTACGGTACAGAAGGTGACAGAAGAGGCTTTTAGAAAAGCTGATATTGCTCTGTTTGCGGTAGGAACGGAGATAAGTAAAGAGCTGGCACCTATAGCCGTAAAAAATAATTGTGTAGTCATAGACAACAGCTATGCATTTAGATTAGAAGAAGGTGTTCCTTTAGTAGTTCCGGAAGTAAATGCTGAAGATATCAAGAGTCATAAAGGAATAATTGCCAATCCCAATTGTTCTACTATAATTATGACGGTGGCTATTAATCCCATCCATAAGGAGTATGGGCTAAAAAGAGTAGTAGTGTCAACTTATCAAGCTGTATCCGGAGCGGGAAAAGCAGGTATTGATGAACTAGATGAGCATATAAAGGCTTATATGAAGGGAGAAGAGATGAAACCTTCGGTATTCCAGTATCCTATCGCTTTTAACCTTATCCCGCATATAGATGTGTTTGTAGAACATGATTATACCAGGGAAGAAATGAAAATGGTGTGGGAAACTAGGAAGATAATGCACCTGCTTGATTTGAAAATTGCTGCTACTGCAGTTAGAGTACCGGTTTACCGAAGCCATTCGGAGTCTATAAATTTAGAAACCTATAAACCGGTAACTCCGGAGGGAGTACGGGAAGTATTATCCAGGGCTCCCGGCGTAATAGTCCAGGATAATCCGCAGGAGAAGCTTTATCCTATGCCTCTTTATACATCGCATAAAGATGAAGTCTTTGTAGGGAGAATAAGAAAAGATATTTCAACTGAAAATGGTATTGCTATGTGGGTGGTAGCTGATCAGATAAGAAAAGGAGCTGCTACCAATGCTGTGCAGATAGCGGAGATTGTTGTCAAGGATAACCTTTATTAAGAGGGTGTTAAATTTTGCGCATAATTGTTCAGAAGTTCGGAGGAACTTCGCTTGCTACTCTCGAATTAAGAAAGAGGGTTTGCGATATAATTGCTGCCACTAAAAAAGATGATATTGGCGTAGTGGTAGTAGTATCGGCTATGGGAAGGACAGGAGATGTTTATGCCACTGATACATTTATAAATATGGTTAAGGAAATAAACCCTTCTCCATCGCCTCGAGAATTAGATTTGATAATGGCATGTGGGGAAATTATTTCTGGGGTACTTTTGGCCAGCCAGCTTAGCTTTAGAGGAATTAAGGCAAGATTTTTCACCGGCCAGCAGGCAGGTATAGTTACCGATAGTAATCATGGAAATGCCCATATATTATATGTAAATCCCAAAAATATCATAAATTGCCTTAAGGAAGGTATAGTGCCCGTAGTTGCTGGTTTTCAGGGAGTAGATGAAAAAGGCGAAATTACTACCTTAGGAAGAGGGGGCAGCGATACTACCGCTGCCGCTTTAGGAGTAGCACTTAATGCTGAAGTTATTGACATTTTTACTGATGTCGAAGGGGTTATGACTGCTGACCCCCGCATAGTAAAAGATGCCAAATTGCTCAATGTGGTAACTTATAATGAAATCTGTCAGCTGGCTCGTGAAGGAGCTAAAGTTATACATCCCCGGGCCGTAGAGATTGCTATGCAAAAGAGTATACCCTTGAGGGTAAGGTCAACTTTTAGCGACCATACCGGTACCCTGGTAGCCAATGTAATGACAGGAACTCTAGATACGGTTAAACTAATAAGCGATAATTTAATTACCGGTGTTACCTATACATCCAATATTTCACAGTTTAAAATTGATATCAGTACGGTACAGGATAAAAAAGGATATGAACTTAAGATATTTAAGTCTCTGGCCTTAGCAGGTATAAGTGTTGATTTTATAAATATTCAACCAGAAGTTATCCTTTTTACTGTGGGGATGGAAAACACCAGAAAGGCCATAGAGGTTTTGGAAAATATAGGTATACATCCCGAGGTAGAACTTGATTGTGCCAAGGTAGCCGTAGTAGGAGCAGCTATGACAGGAATTCCAGGAGTTATGGCCAAGGTAGTGGAAGCTTTAAGTGAAAATGATATACCTATATTACAATCAGGCGATTCATATACCAATATATGGTGTTTAGTTAAGAGAGAACATATGGAGACAGCAGTTAAAGCTTTGCATGATAAATTTGAATTAGGTAAGTAAGAGGGGGATGGTAAAAAATGTTGGCACCTAGGTTGATGACGGCTATGATAACTCCTTATGACCAGAATCTCCATGTGAATTATGCCAAAGCTGCTGAACTGGCCAGGTATTTGGCGGATAATGGCAGTGAAGGGATTGTAGTTAGCGGAACTACTGGCGAATCTCCGGTTCTTACCAAAGAAGAAAAGCTTCTGCTGTTTAAAACGGTTAAGGAGGCAGTAGGAGACAGGGTAAAGGTATGGATGGGAACCGGGTCCAATGATACCAGACAATCCATTGAATTGAGCCGGGAAGCCGAAAAGTTAGGAGCCGATGGGGTAATGCTGGTTTGCCCTTATTATAATAAACCGACCCAGGAAGGGCTTTATCAGCATTTTAAGGCGATTGCCGAAAGTGTTTCCCTGCCGGTTATGCTTTATAATGTACCAGGACGTACCGCTTCTAATCTTTTGCCGGAAACAGCAGCCAGATTAGCAGCTATTGAGAATATTACCGCTATAAAAGAAGCCAGTGGTGATATGGATCAAATTTCCAAGCTGATACGCCTTTTACCGGATAAAGTTTTGGTATATTCGGGTGATGACTCATTGACCCTTCCTATTATGTCTTTAGGTGGTTATGGAGTTATAAGTATTGCTTCCCATTTAGTAGGGAATGATATAAAAGAGATGATAGATGCGTTTGTAAGTGGTGATGTAAAGAAAGCGGCTGCTCTGCATCTCAAGTTGTTCCCGTTATTTAAAGGGCTTTTTGTTACTACCAATCCAATACCGGTGAAAGAAGCTTTAAATTTAAGAGGGATGCAGGTGGGAGGATTCAGGTTACCTCTTACCAGTATAGGAGAAAAAGAGAAAGAGTTTCTAGCGGAACTTTTAAAACAGTATAATTTGCTTTAAAATTTAACATCTATAAAAATTAGTAGATAGATTTTTCATCTATTACTAATTTTTATTGTTGTTTCATGGAAAAAAATATATATAATGGCAATTTAATGATTTTTTATTTGTTGTATTGCTAAAATACTTGGTCTATAATTAGATGAGTGGGTAAAGGGCGGCTGAAAATTTAATATAAGGAGGTGAAGAGGTGTCAGAGCATGAAGCCAGGCTTCACATAATTCCTCTGGGCGGTTTGGGGGAAATTGGGAAGAATATGCTGGCTATCAGGTACCAGAACACCATAGTTGTCATTGATGCCGGGCTGATGTTTCCTGAAGAAGAGCTTTTAGGCATAGATGTAGTTATTCCTGATATAAGCTATCTAGTTGAAAATCGGGAAAAAGTAAAAGCTATAATCCTAACCCATGGCCATGAAGATCATGTAGGAGCTTTACCCTATGTTTTGAAAGAGATAAATGTTCCGGTTTATGGGAGCAGGCTTACTTTAGGAATGATTGAGGGGAAATTAAAGGAGCATCAGCTTAATGATGTAAAACTTCATGTAGTTAATCCTCGAGACAAGGTACAGATTGATGATATTATATTAGAATTTTTCCGCGTAAGCCACAGTATTCCGGATTCTCTAGGGGTTGCTCTGCATACTCCTTTGGGAATAGTTTTGCATACCGGAGATATAAAACTTGATCAAACTCCGGTTGATGGACAAGTTGTTGATTTTAGAAAACTCGCAGAGCTGGGCGAAAAAGGTGTTCTGGTAATGCTGGGAGACAGCACTAATGCAGATAAAACCGGTTTTACCATGTCCGAAAAGGTAGTCGGCAATACGTTCGATGAACTTTTTGGCAAATGTGAAGGGCGGATTATAGTAACTACCTTTGCGTCTAATGTGCATCGCATTCAGCAGGTTATATCTACTGCGGCTAAATATGGACGAAAAGTTTCGGTGATAGGCCGCAGCATGGTTAATAATGTGGAAATTGCTCAAAGGTTGGGCTATATGGATATTCCGGAAGGAATAATGATAGAAATGGAGGATATAGACAAATATCCCCCCCAGGAAATAGTTATTGTTACTACCGGTTCCCAGGGGGAACCGATGTCGGCTTTAACCCGCATGGCAACAGCAGATCACCGCTGGGTAGGGATAAGACCGGGAGATACGGTAATTATTTCAGCTACTCCTATACCGGGAAATGAAAAGCTGGTGGCCAAGACGGTGGATCTCCTTTTTAGACAGGGAGCCGAGGTTATTTACGAGCGGGAAATGGGAGTACATGTTTCTGGACATGCCGCTCAGGAAGAATTGAAGATATTGCTTAACCTCATAAGACCTCGCTATTTTATTCCGGTACATGGAGAATACCGGCATTTAATGAAACATGCCAAGCTTGCTGAAAGCCTCGGTATACCGCGTCATCGAATATTTGTGGCTGAAAATGGCAGTATAATTGAAGTTGGCAGGAAAAAGGCTTGTATTGCGGGCAAGGTGCCGGCAGGAAGGATTTTAGTCGACGGCCTGGGAGTAGGAGATGTCGGAAATATCGTCTTGCGTGACCGCAAACAGCTTTCGCAGGATGGGATTATGATAGTGGTAGTTACCATAAATCGTGACCAGGGACAGGTTGTGGCAGGACCTGATATAGTAACCCGTGGTTTCGTTTATGTGCGTGAATCAGAAGAACTGATAGAGGATGCTAAAGCTAGAGTCAAAGAAGCTTTAGATTTCTGCGAGAAACGTAATATTACCGAATGGGCGGTTATTAAAGCTCAGATTCGGGACAAATTAAGCAAACATTTATTTGATAAAACAGGCCGCCGTCCCATGATATTGCCTATAATTATGGAGATTTAATAATTGGTTAAAATATTAAAAGGGCTTTGACAAAGAATATTTTATGTATTATAATAAGTAACGCGTGGACAATGAGATGAAGTTTGCAGCCGGATGGTGTAGTGGTAGCACAACTGACTCTGGATCAGTTGGCCAGGGTTCGAATCCTTGTCCGGCTGCCATATATACGAAAATAAAGCCGAGGATTTAGTCTTCGGCTTTTTCTTTTTTCTGCTACTTTTATTATATCCGCTTTTTACAAAGTGTTCACCAAACGGCTATTTTTCTCATATATATTTATCACGGAGGTGGAAATATATATGAGAAAAAGGCTTAGAAGCAGGAAGTGGCGATGGATAATAATATGGATAATACTTGCCGTGGTGGCGTTTATATATGTTGATTTGAGGATACAGAAAAGTTTATTGGAAATTGCCAAATCTAAAGCACAAATTAGAGGAGTGGAAATGATAAATAAGATAGTAAATGATAAGGTGGTAGCGCAAATTAAATATGAAGACCTGGTGATAGTGCATAAAGATGATAAAGGGCATGTGGTTTTACTACAACCTAATACCATAATGTTTAATAAAATGATGAGCAATACAGTAATAGAAATAACTGCTTCCCTAAATGAGCTGAAGGAAGAAAGCATACCTATACCGCTAGGGCAACTTACAGGGTCGAAAATGCTGGCAGCAGCAGGACCTAGATTTAATGTCCGCATAATTCCTGCCGGGCAGGTAAATGTTGAGGTGATGGATAAGTTTGAACAGGCAGGTATAAATCAAACTCGTCATTTAATTTATTTTCAAATAGATCATACATTAAGGATAGCAGTTCCCTTTATGGCTGATGAAATAAAAGTAAGGAGCACTATCCCTCTGGCCGAAACCATAATAATAGGAGATGTGCCTCAAACTTATGTTCATTTTAAAGGAGAGAAGGAATTTTTATATCCTTTCATAAAAAATAAGGATTTACGGGAATAGGATTAGGTTTTAACGGGAATGATGACAGAAAAGATAAAAAAACCTAAAAAAAACAGTTGACAGGAGTAGGGGGAGGGTGATAATATAATTCTTGCGCGACGCGGGGAGCGGGTCGCGGGATCTTGATAAAACTGAACAGCAAGGCAAGCGTGCGGGAGCAATTTGAGGATAGAAAGCCTTGAAAAGCTAGGGAAGCTAGGATAGGTAAGGATTTAGTATTTGAAGGAGAGTTTGATCCTGGCTCAGGACGAACGCTGGCGGCGTGCCTAACACATGCAAGTCGGACGGGGTATTTAAGAGGAATCTTTCGGGAGGAATCTTAAATACCTAGTGGCGGACGGGTGAGTAACGCGTGAGCAACCTACCCA
>NZ_FQWY01000026.1 GCF_900129805.1 Thermosyntropha lipolytica DSM 11003 | reverse complement strand
TTGAAGACCTGGCAGTGAAGAAAATGATAAAAAACAGACACCTTGCCCGTCATATTGCAGATGCAGGATGGGGAGAATTTCAACGGATGCTGGAATACAAGACACAATGGTACGGCTCAAAACTGATAATTGCTCCTAGGTTTTATCCATCGAGCAAAAAGTGCAGCAGTTGTGGTTATATTCTCCCCGAATTAAAACTCTCAACCAGACAGTGGGAATGTCCGGAATGCGGAGCGAAACATGATAGAGACATTAATGCAGCTATAAACCTTATGCAGTATGCCAGTATTGCATAAACATCAGTACCGCAAGTTCTGCGGGAATTAACGCCTGTGGAGATTGGCTCTGCGGCGGAACGGGAAACCGGTCTACGAGCACCCAGTCTATGAAACAGGAAGCCTGGAGTAGATATTTTTCTATGAAAGGTGGAACGGCTTATTTGAAATATCTTTCCAGAAGGCCTTTAAAAGCTGCTCCGTGTCTGGCTTCGTCTTTAGCCATTTCATGGACTGTATCGTGGATGGCATCATAGCCGAGTTCCTTGGCTCTGGTGGCCAGGTCTTTTTTGCCTTTACAGGCGCCGTGTTCAGCCTCTACCCGCATCTTGAGGTTGGTTTTGGTGTCAGAGGTTACTACTTCGCCTAAGAGTTCGGCAAACCTGGCAGCATGTTCAGCTTCTTCAAAAGCTATGCGGCGGTAGGCTTCAGCGATTTCCGGATAGCCTTCGCGGTCAGCCTGCCTGCTCATAGCCAGATACATGCCGACTTCAGTGCATTCGCCGATGAAGTTGGCTTTTAATCCTTCAACTACCTGGGGATCAAGCCCCTGAGCAATGCCTATACGGTGTTCATCTGCCCATACCAGGTTTTCGCTTTCCTGCATAAGGCTGAATTTTTCTGCCGGGGCACTGCATTGAGGACAGTTTGCAGGGGGATTTTCTCCTTCATGCACATAACCACATATACCGCAGACAAATTTTTTCATAGATAATTCCTCCTCTTATGATTTTTTATGATAAAGCCTTTTTAAGGCATAAAGGGCAGGTGCCTTTAAAATAGATGTGGCTTTCATCTATCTGGAATTTTTCCAGCTCGTCCGGGATTATTCCGGCTGTATTAAGTCGTATGTCATAAATCTTTCCGCAGCTGCTGCACTTAAAATGTCCGTGCAGGGAAATATCCGCATCATAGCGGGTCTCATTTTCATCGATGGTTATAATAATAGCTACATTTTTTTCGACAAATAAGTTTAAGGTGTTGTAAACCGTAGTCTTGGAAAGGGTAGGTATTTCTTTTACCAGCTCCTGATAAATCATATCTGCTGTCGGGTGGTTTTTCTTTTCCAGCAGATAAGAGAGTATTTTTATGCGATGGTAAGAAGGTTTTATATCATGCTGCTTTAAAAGTTGTTCAACCTTTTTCTGCTGCATAGTAATTACTCCTTTAAACTAAACAAATTTAAATTAGATTTAAATTTGTAATCATTAAAATTTGATTATGATTAAAATTCTGTTCTTTGTCAATAGTTTTGGCTTATAAAGTTTGAAAAATACTTGGGGAGAGAAGGTATAGCTGGGGATTAAGAATATCTTTGCGGAGGAGGAGATTTAGATGTTTTTAAAAGCGGATGCTATACCTTATCTCAAGATGGTGGCACCTTTTATCGTAGAGACTCAGGAGGAAGGGGCTTGCCTGGTCATAACCGACAGGGAAAAAATAGTTTATAAATGTGCTTCATCTGGTTTTGATATTTCTGTTTTTAAAGAGGGAGACTATATAAGAGGAGAAGAAGTTTTCAGCCGGATAATGAAGGGAAAAGGCATAGTAAAGTTTTCTGTGGGGGGCAAACAGTATGGCCTGCGCGAGGCAGGTATGAACATCAATATTACAGGAACTCCTATTGTAGATGAGAAAGGGGAGATAGCCGGCGCTTTTGTGGTTTTTGCCGCTAATCCCCATCCTGTATATAAATCTTTTGCTGTTTTGTCAGAGGTAATTGATCAGGCTCTGGATAAAAGGATAAATTTTGTCCTGGCCGATACGGAAGAAATAGTGGCTACGACTAAGGCCCTGTCTACTGTCTACTCCCATGTTTCCGGATTGCGGCCTGGAACCAAACTTTTTCCTGATGGCTCTATAAAGCAATCTATACTGCAAAACCGTATGGTAAGAGAAGAAGCAAGCTATACCCGGGATATGCTGGGAGTAGCTTTTGAATTCACCTCTTTTCCCCTGCGTTCGGAAAAAGGGGAGGTAGTAGGGGCTTTTTGCAGTGTTATCGACCGTACTATAAATGAAGATGTTAAAGGCCATGTGAAATCTTTGGAAGAGTCGATAAACCAGATTACCATAGCTATTGAAAGTGTAGTTAAGGCTATAAGCGAAGTGGTGGAGCAGCAGAACCATCTTAATGAAAAGGTACAGGAAATTGGTGAAGCATCAGACAAGATTGAGGGAATATTAAAATTTATAAAAGAAGTAGCGGAAGAGACTAAAATGCTGGGTTTAAATGCAGCTATTGAAGCAGCCCGGGCGGGTGAAGTAGGCAAAGGTTTTAGTGTAGTAGCCAATGAAATACGCAAGCTTTCCGAGCAGTCCAAAGAAACGGTAAATAGGATAAAAGGTTTTATCAGTCATATAAATAACCAGATAAAAGAAGCAGCATCAGCCGCTGATTATACCTTGAGCACAGCGGAAAATCAGGCTGCTGCTATTGAAGAAATAAATGCGAGCATAGAGGAGATTAATGCTCTGGCGGAAGTTCTGGCTAAAGAGGTGCAGAACTTATAAAAACGGTTAAAAGGGGGCAAAATGGTGGTTAATGTAAAAATATATGCCGGCTTTAATTATTCTTCTGGCTGATGTGCCAAACCGGGCTGGAGTCCGGAGGCAACCAAAAAAGTTTATGAAAAGCTTAAAGAAGAATGGGAAGCGGAATATGGGGAAAAAGTAAACCTCATTTTTGAGGATACTTCCCGTTTTATTTTAGATCCTGACTCGGAAATAGCCAGGCTTAAAGAGCAGGGCAAATCTTTTCCGCTGGTTTTTATCGGGGAAAAGCTGGTTATGGATGGGGGGATTGATAAAAAAATATTAAAAGAACTGATTGATAAAGAATTAGCATAAAGAAGCCCGCATAAGCGGGCTTTTGTGCTGTTATTCACCTACAGGCTCTTCTGAAAGGGTATTGGGATTATCCTCGCTGCTATTTTCCGCACTTTCCCCGGGAGTTTCGCTGTTTTCCCCATTTGCTACTTCATCTTCATCGGAGGCTGTTTCGGTGTAATAACTATTGTCTTCGACGGTACTTGCGGTTTCCTCCTCGTTATCAGCGGATTTCTGAAGTATGCGCTCAATAATAGCGGCGATTTCTGCCCGGGTTATATGGCTGTTAGGATTAAACCTGCCGTCAGGAGTGCCTTTTATAATTCCCATGTTATAGAGAGCAATTATGTAACCTAAATCTTCTTTGGATATGAGGATGCCATCTTTAAAAGGAATGTTGCTCGTGTCGGCCGGTTCAATTCCCAAAGCTTTAGCCAGCCATACGGCAGTTTGCAAACGGGTAGCCTGAATATGGGAGTGGAAACGGGCGGTATTTATTATTTGGTGTCGGGCGGCAATGCGGGCTGCTTTTTTAGCCCAGTCGGGAACATTTTGCAGATTTTTCTCCTCACCATAATTTTCCTCTTCTTCGGTATCTATATCAGCCACCCGCATAATCATCGATAAAGCTTCAGCCTGGGTTATTTTTCCCTCCGGTTTAAAGGAACCATCGGGATAACCGCTTATAAGGCCCAGAGCTGCCAGCCTTTTAATCGACTTGGCTCCCCAGTGCTGGTTGATGTCAGAAAAGCTTATTTTTTCTCCCTCAGCTTCTTGATTTTGATTATTTAAAGCTAGTTTTTCCCTTATTTCCTGTTTTATCTGCAGCCGATTTTGTTTGGCAGTTTTTATGGAGTCAGGTTTTAAAAGTTTTTGTTCCCACTGGTTCTTCTGTTCCGTTCTGGTATTCAGCTTTTCGGTTACTTTTTCCCGCGCCATCTGGTTGGAGCCCGGGCTTTTAGCGGCAGCAATGGCAGGTGAGGCTGTGCTGCGGCCAGGTTTGGCTGCAACTGGAGCGGTACATACGGAAAATAACATTAAAAAAGTCAGCAAACAAGCGGTTATTCTTTGCATACCTATCCTCCTTTCTTTATTAATATTCAGATAATTTAATTATAGCATATAAAACTATATAGCCACTGAATTTATCAAAAAAATAGTTTTTAAATCCTATGTTAATAGAAAACAGAACTGCGTCAACCTTGGAACATAAAAGGATTAGATAAAATATTATACAAGAGAAGAAAAAAATGTAAAAGGAGGGATGGATCTGTTGCGGAGATTTAATATAAGTACTCAGATTTTACTGACTTTTGGCTTGATGGCGATGGTGACGGTTCTGGTGGGTGTATTGTGCATAGGGGGGATGGTTTCTTTAACCCGCAATCTGTGCGATTTTAATAATAACTATCTTCCTCGTATTGAAAATTTATTAATTATCAACGAAAGTCACCATAAGGTTTTGGTGGCTGAACGAGGTTTGCTTAATAACAAAATGTTAAGGAGCGATTTACGCAAGGCGCAGTATGATTATATAGAAAAAGCTCTCAAAGAAGCTGATGAAGCTTTTCAAGCTTATTCTTCCCTGCCTATGGAGGAAGAAGAACGGATGAGATGGGGGGAATTGAAAAGGGCATGGCAAAGCTGGCAGGAGAAACATGGGAAAGTCGTAAGTTTGGCACGGAAAAAGGATGAACTTTTAGCTTCAGGATTTAAAATTGATGACCCGGCAGTATCAGCTCTGGATGAAGAAACTTTTGCTGCTTCTATGGAGGCCAGGGAAGGTTTTTTGCATACCCAGAACCTGCTTAAAGATATGATTAATAATGAAAAAACCTGGATAGGTGATAAAACGGAAAAGGTTTTACAAAGGAGCAGCCTGACTGGAAAAATAGTTGTGGGCCTCATAGTTTTTAATATATTTTTAGCCTGTATGCTGATTATGTATATAAATGGAATGCTTAAACGAAGGCTTATTAAGCCAATAGACGATTTGACTTCGGTAATGGAAAAGGCAGCAACCGGAGACCTGACGGTAGAAATTACAGGAGGCAGTGATGAGGTAGGAAGGCTTGCCCGGGCCACAGGGGATATGTTAGGCCAGTTCAGGCTGATGGTAAAAGATATAGCGGAAAAGGCAGAAACCGTAGCCGCTTCCGCGGAAGAGCTGGGAGCCAGCTCCGAACAGGTTAGTGAAGGAATAGTACAGAAAACAGCCGATGTAAACAGCATAACGGTAAAGGTAAAAGAAGTAGGGGATATTATTTTAGGTATAGGGAAAAAAGCTAAAGAAGCAGAAAATGTAGCCCGCGAAGGAATGAAGTTTACTGAGGCTTTGAATGACGAAATCCATGCTGGGTTAGAACTTTCATCAAAAATCCCGGATGTAATGCATAATCTTATGCAAAACTCCCGGGAAATAAGCAAGATTGTAAACCTTATCAATAGCATTGCCGACCAGACTAATCTGCTGGCTCTTAATGCCGCTATTGAGGCAGCAAGAGCCGGGGAGGCAGGCAAAGGTTTTGCGGTAGTAGCCGAGGAAGTGCGCAAGTTAGCTGAACAGGCAGCCAATGCGGCCAAGGATATATTTGAACTTATAAATATAAATAATGATAATACACAAAAAGTGGAAAATATTATGGAAGAAGTGCTGAAAGCATTTGGGGTTTTTGCTGACAAGGCTAAAGATAATGAAGAAAGTTTTAAAAACATTGCCGAGAGAATTTTGGCTCTGGCCGGAAGTTTTAAAGAGATTGAAGATGCAGTCGGTGTGATGAATGAAGGGGCAGGAAGTATTGCCGCTGTTTTTGAAGAAGAAAGTGCTCTGATGGAGGAAATAAATGCTTCCGCTCAAACCCTGGCTGGTATAGCAGAAGAGATGAATCTTTCGGTTAACCGGTTTAAGTTAAAATAAAGCGTGAGGGGGTAGAAATAGCTTCTACCCCCGGTTTTTATTCGGCTTTTTTGAGTTCGGCAAACCACTTGGCATTATGGTGGGAAGTGTATTCGGCATCTACATAGCCGTCGATCATCATGGATGCGAATTCCACCCTTGATTTAGGATGGATGGCCGCTAGGAAGAAATGTCCTAAAACAGCTAGTATCAGGATAACAGCTGTCCAGAAATGGATTTTCCAGGTAAGCCAGACTAATACAGGTGGCATGGAGTGTTTTAAAAGCCACATGGGAAAACCGGTTACAATCATAAGGATGCAGCCGGCAATTACTAAAAGCCCCAGCATTTTCTGACCTGCATTATATTTGTCCTGAGGAGGAATATGTTCGGCTTTGATAAAAGGAATATAGCCTCCCATCGTTTTGAGCCAGCCCAGGTCATCTTTAGTAAAGGTAGTTATAGTATCGATGAATTTAGCAAAACGTTCAAAGTTAAACAGGACATAAACCAGAGGAGCCAGAGTAAAGATTACTCCTGTCCAATGGTGAACATCAGAGGCTGCTGCTTCTCCGCCGAAAAGGTTAACAATGCCGGCTATATCGAAATAAAAGGCTATGCCGGTAAGGCCGAGAATTATAAAGCATATGAGGTGAACCCAGTGCATGGTTCGGGTTTGTTCACTGTGTTTTAAGACTTTGCCTTTGATTTCACTCATCACAATCCCTCCTGTTTAAATTTTAGGCGGCATGATGCCCGCCGTGAGCAGTCAGCTCGGTTATGAGTTTGGGGATGTCGTTGCCGTATTTAGTGTGCAGGAGATGATGAGCCTTTTCGCTTAAAGGTCTAACTTCCCCGGGAGAGAGAAATTCTTTGTATATCTGGATTATTTCTGGGTTTTCATGAGATTTTCTGATGGTCATTTTTTCATCCAGGGTATAAAGGCCGGCTATGCGCTTTTCAATATATTTATCACTGGCTTTGTAAATATCTATTCCTATTTTAGCCAGTACCCCGGCAAAAACAGCTGTAGCTGCCAGAATACCTGCACCTTTGAAAAACTGACGCCTGGTTATGCCGCTTTTTTCAACAAAAATGTTCATTTATCCCACCTCGCTTTTAGTAAGTGTCTCTTCTTATCGGCTGCCCGCCGCCGTTTATACATCCGCCCGGGCAGTTCATTACTTCTATAAAGTGATACTTGCTGCGACCGGCTAGTACATCTTCAACTACGCCATCGACATGGCTAAGGCCGGTTACTATACATACATTTAAAGGAACTGTCTTACCCAGTTCTTTTACTGGTATATTTACTGTAGCCTCGCGTACAGGCTTTCTGCCTCTTACGGCTTTAAATTCAACTACTCCCAGGGACTGTCCGCTTAAGATTTCATAGGCTGTGCGCAGGGCAGCTTCCATAACCCCGCCGGTAACTCCGAATATGGTAGCAGCACCAGTAGATGTACCTATAAGCCGGTCGGCTTGTTCTTCATTGGAAAGGCTTCTAAAATCTATACCGGCTTCTTTGATCATCTGAGCCAGTTCACGGGTAGTTATTACTGCATCAACATCCTGAAAACCGCTGGCAATCATCTCTTCCCGCTGACATTCAAACTTTTTAGCCGTACAGGGCATTACAGAAACTACAAACATGTCAGCCGGGTTTATACCTAGTTTTTCTGCGGCATAGGTTTTGGCTACTGCTCCGAACATCTGCTGGGGAGATTTGGCTGAGGAAAGATGAGGCAATATTTTAGGATATTTATCTTCGGCATATTTTATCCAGGCCGGACAGCAGGAAGTAAACTGGGGCAGAGGCCCTTCCTTCTCATATCCGGGCACTCCTGCATGGGCAAAGATACGGTGAATAAGTTCGGTGCCTTCTTCCATGATGGTAAGGTCAGCCGTAAATTCCGTATCATATACCTTGTCAAATCCTAACTTTCTAAGTGATGCAAACATCTTCCCTTTGACATTGGTTCCAGGTTCCAGTCCAAATTCTTCTCCTAGAGCCACCCTCACCGCAGGTGCTGTTTGTACAACCACAAATTTTTGGGGATCGGCTAGAGCTTTTTTTACCTTTTCCACCATGCTGATATCAGTTATGGCTCCGAAGGGACAGTTAATAAGACACTGGCCGCAGTTAACACATTTTTTGTGATCAATATAGTGTTTGACTCCGATGCGGCCCTGGATAGCACCTGTAGGACAGACTGATGTGCAGTGGTCACATGATTTACATTTTTTTTCATCGATATTAATGATTTCTTTAGTGGCGACAGTATTCACAAACCTTCCCTCCCCTGATTTTTGCTTTTAAAGTTTTAGTTGAAATAAATTTCCCCCCTCTTTAACTTGTGTTTTTATAAGCTATCCCTGACTGGGAATCCGAAACTTTATCATATTAAGTAAAATATATGTGACTTTTTTAACAAACTGTTCTATGAAAAGAAACCCGCTTGGAAAAGCGGGAAGAAAAAGAATGGGATTGGAAATTTAAAAATTATTACCTTATTATTAATAAAAACAATTAATAGTATAACCAAAAACAATGTATAGGATTAAACGAAAACCTTATTATTTAGTACTTATGGGAAATATAAATGTGAAAAATAATACATACTTAAATATATAATAATAAATTTTGCAGAGAAATAAATACAGAACAAGCTTATCTTTAAACTGACTAGGAAAAGAAAAAGTGCGTTTATCAGCATTTTTTAACTTATTATTTATTGTATGCAGAATTCAAAAGATGAAGGATAGATTGGGAAGTACAAAGATAAGTGTAAATAGGAAAGATTATAACAGACATATTTTTGTGCTGTTGAGGAAGAAAAAAGTACAGTGCATGCAATGTTTGCGGCATTTTCAGATAAGGGAGAACATATTTTGCAATAATATTTTGTTTTTGAATAATTTGCAAAAATATAGAAAAATTATACATAAATTGTTAAAATAAAATAAATAAATTTTTAAAATAAATAAATTTTATAAAATTTTTTCTTTTTTGAAGACGCATATGTTTTTGAGCTATAAACCTCAAAAATTCCCGGGAAGGTAATTTTGATGGCAGCAGGAAGTTGTTGTAAGGGGGGATGCCTTATGGTTTCTCTGAATTATTATTAAGGGGTTAAATTTTATAGATGTTTTGTTTAAAAACCGAGAGATAAAAAAGATGGGAAGTTGGAAGGAGTTTTAGATGAGATGGTTATGAATAATAAGGAGGAGTTTTTATGAACTGGTATCAAAATACAGGAATGAAAACGAAGATGATAATAGGATTTATGATTATAGCTTTTTTAGCCTTGATTATAGGAATATATGGAATTATTAATATTCGCAAGATCGATCAAATGGATGCCAATTTATATCAAAAGATGACAGTTCCGCTGGGGGAAATGGTAAAAATTGCTGACTCTTATCAAAGGATGCGCAACAATGTAAAAGATATTATTTTATCAGATGATCCCGAAAAAATAAGAGATTACGAAAACCGTATCCAAAAAAGAAATGAGGAATTTGCCAGCAATCTAGAAAGTTTTAGCAAGACTCTTATCACAGAGGAAGGGAAAAGAAGGACGGAGGAACTTTTTGAACAGAAGAAAAGGTATGATCAAATGATGGCAGAAGTTGTAAGTTTATCTAAAGCAGGCAAAAAAGAAGAAGCTAGGGAACTCCTCTACGGAGAAGCAGAAAAATTGCGCAAAGAAATGGAAGGAAATTATCATAGGCTTATGGAAATAAAAATTGAAAATGCAGAAAAAACAGCACTGGAAAATACAAAGACAGCGCAGAAAGCTACTAGAGCTGCTGTGTTATTTACTTTATTTGCTTTTATACTGGCCATAGCATTAGGAATTTTGATTGCCAATTCGATTACTAAACCATTGATGTTAGTAGTAAAACAGGCAGGGGATATAGCCGAGGGGGACCTGACGGGAGAAATACCGGAATTTCTATTAAGGCGGCGTGACGAAATTGGCGAACTATTGCAAGCTTTTGTGGAAATGAAAAATAAAATAGGAACCCTTTTGGAAGAAATTATGGTTACAGTAACTGAAACGGAAAAAGCTTGTTCTAAATTAGCGGGGGTTGTGGAAGAAGTTGGGGTCAAGGGAGAGAATATCAATGCAGCAGTAGAACAGATCGCGGCTGGCATGGAGGAGACAAGTGCGGCGGTAGAAGAGATTGCTTCTTCCAGCAGTGAAATAGGAGAAGGAGCTAAACAGCTGGAACTTAAAGCCAGGGAAGGACAGCAAAAAGTGGAAGAGATTGAAGAAAGAGCAGAAAAAATGAGAGAAGCAGCAAAAATATCCAGACAGACGGCTCAGAACATATATAATACTAAACAGCATGAAATCAAAGAGGCTATTACCGAGGCTAAAATTGTGGCGGAAATTGCCAAGATGACCGAGGTTATCGGTGAAATTGCAGGACAGACTAATTTACTGGCTCTGAATGCGGCTATTGAGGCTGCCCGGGCTGGAGATCAGGGAAGAGGTTTTGCGGTAGTGGCTGAGGAAGTCAGGAAACTGGCTGAACATTCAGCCCAGACGGCGGTAAATATTCAACAGGTTGTGCAGCGTGTACAGACGGCGGTAGACAGGTTAACAGTTAATGCTGAAGAGATACTCAAGTTTATCGATGATAAAGTTACTCCGGATTATGATGTTTTAGAAAAGACAGGTGAAATATATGCTCAGGATGCTAGATTTGTAAAAAATTTGACGGCGGATTTTACCTTGGCTGCTTCAAAAATTGCGGATTCTATTGCTGAGGTTAATAAGGCGATTGAAGGTGTGGCAGCAGCTATTGAAGAAGCTACTGCTTCTTCACAGGAAATAAGCAGCAATACTGCAGACACAGCTAAATCGTTAAACGATGTGGCTAAGGCTGCCCAAGACCAGGCGGAAAGAGCCAAAAAATTAGGTTTGGTTATGGCAAAATTCAAGGTTTAGCCCCAGGAAACGCTTCTTTTGCATTCCTGGATTTTATTTTAATATTTTCTATATTTTAGATGCTATTTGTCTGGCTTAGTACTAAAAAAGGTAGCAGGTATTTAATCAGTACCTGCTACCTTGGTTATTACCAACGGGAGCTTATCAGGTTATCCTGGTATGATTCAGGCTTCAATTACGGCCATCGTGCAACGGGAGACGCAGATCAGGTTTTCGCTTTCATCATATATCTTTATATCCCATATTATAGTGCGTTTTCCTATGTGCAGGGGTTTCCCTATTGCTTTTACCAGGCCGTGGCTTACGCTGCGGACGTGATTGGCATTTATCTCCAGGCCTACAGCTCGTTGTGTTTTAGCATCGATAAACTGATAACTGCCGGCAGAAGCTACGGTTTCTGCAAGTACCAGGGATACTCCGCCGTGCATTATGCCAAAAGGCTGGTATACTTTGGGGCCTACTGGCATAACAGCAACTACCCGCTCCGGGGTAAATTCCGTTATCCTTATATCCAGGGTCTCCAAAACGGTGCCTCGGACCTCAAAAGGGGTTTTATCTTCCACGCTTTCTCCTCCTTCCCCACCCGTTTATATTATTTTACAGAATTTTCCCGCCAATTTAAAGGGTTTTATATATAAACTGGTTTTTCACATATGGAAATTATTATTTCTTTAATTTTTTGCAGAAGCTGGGAGGAAGGAGGAGATATTTCTTCCAGTTCATAATCGATTCCCAGCATAGACCATTTATGTCGGCCCAGGGTATGATAGGGCAAAAGATCAATTCTTTCTACGGTAGCCAGGTTTTTTATAAAATAAGCCATATTTTCTATATCTCTCGGGTCATCAGTATAGCCGGGCAGGACTACATATCTTATCCAGAGAGGTACACCATGTGCGCTTATTATTTTTAGATTTTCCAGGTTTAGAAGATTATAAAAACCGGTTAAAAGGCGGCTTTTTTCCGGATGCATGTGTTTGATGTCGGCTAGGAATAGATCAGTATAAGGAATTATTTTAAGTACAGTATCTGATTTTACATAAAGTGAAGTATCGATAGCAGTATGGATTTTTTCCTCCTGGCAAAAAGATAATATTTGTTTAAGAAATTCGGCCTGCAGGAGAGGCTCGCCTCCAGAGAAGGTCACCCCTCCACGGGAAGCATCAAAATAAGGCTTTCCCCGCTTTATTATTTCTATAAGCTCTTCTGCTTCATATTTACGGGCAGAAGGAGAGCCTAACTTCCAGGCATCCGGGTTCTGGCAGTATTTGCAGCGCAAGTGGCAGCCCTGCATGAAGACTACGGTTCTTATTCCCGGACCGTCTACGGTGCTGAAGGAATCTATAGAGTGGATAATTCCGTACATAACCTTTTCTCCTCTCAAATTACATGGTTTTGTAGAAAGTGCGCATTATAATTTCTTCCTGCTGTTCCCGGCTGAGTTTTACAAAATGGACGGCATAGCCGGAAACCCGGATGGTGAGGTACGGATATTTTTCCGGATGTTCCATGGCTTCTTTTAAAGTTTCGATACTAAGAACATTTACATTGATATGGTGGGCTTCTTGTATAAAATAACCATGCAGCAGTGCTTTAAGGTTGTTTATCCTTTCTTCACTGTTTTTGCCTAGAGCCGAAGGAACAACGGAGAAGGTAAAGGAGATGCCGTCCTTGGCGTATTTATAAGGGATTTTGGCTACCGAATTTAAAGCGGCCAGGGCACCTTTTTCTTCTCTTCCGTGCAGCGGGTTGGCACCAGGAGCCAGAGGCTCTCCCTTTTTTCTTCCATCTGGGGTGGTTCCGGTATGTTTTCCATACATCACATTGGATGTG
Source organism: Thermosyntropha lipolytica DSM 11003 (assembly GCF_900129805.1). Lineage (GTDB taxonomy): Bacteria > Bacillota > Syntrophomonadia > Syntrophomonadales > Syntrophomonadaceae > Thermosyntropha > Thermosyntropha lipolytica. The sequence continues at coordinate 18,646 of NZ_FQWY01000026.1, read as the reverse complement.
ATAGTAAGTATGGAAAGGGTAGGTTCAGACTGCCGGTAAGTCTGATGTTTTTTCAGTTTGCTTATAAACATCTTCACCAGCTCTACCGCTATTTTGTCGACTTTATCATCGTCATTCCCGTATTTAGGGAAATCGCCTTCGGTTATAAAGTCTATGGCTATTTTTCTTTCATCATATACTGGTTTTACCCGGGCATATTTTATGGCACTTAAAGAATCGGCGGCTACGGAAAGGCCGGCTATGCCGAAAGCCATGTAGCGGTGGACCGATGAGTCGTGCAGGGCCATCTGCAGGCTTTCATAGGCATATTTATCATGCATGTAGTGGATGACATTCATGGTATTGACATAAAGTTCGGCCAGCCAGTCCATTTGCCGGGAAAGCCTTTCCATTATATCTTCATAGTCGAGGTATTCTCCCGTACATGGAGGAAGAGGGGGACCTACCTGTTCACCGGTTATTTCGTCCCGTCCGCCGTTTATAGCATAGAGCAGAAGCTTGGCTAAATTGCAGCGGGCCCCGAAAAACTGCATTTCTTTGCCAATTCTCATGCCGGATACGCAGCAGGCGATAGCATAATCATCTCCGTAAAATTCCCTCATTACATCATCATTTTCATATTGCAGGGCACTGGTTAAGATAGAGAGTTCACAGCAAAAACGGATGAAGTTAACGGGCAAGTTTTGCGACCATAATATGGTCATATTAGGTTCTGGCGCCGGTCCCAGGTTGCGCAGGGTTTGCAGAAAACGGTAGCTGGTTTTGGTGACCATGTGCCTGCCATCTATCCCGGCTCCTCCGATGGCTTCCGTAACCCAGTTGGGATCTCCGGCAAAAAGTTCGTTGTATTCTGGAGTGCGCAGATGCCTTACTAGACGAAGTTTTATTACAAACTGGTCAATAAGTTCTTGCGCTTCTTCTTCGCTTAAGGTGCCTTCTTTTAAATCACGTTCAATATAGATGTCCAGAAAGGTAGTGTTTCGGCCCAGACTCATGGCAGCCCCATTTTGTTCTTTGATGGCAGCCAGATAGGCAAAATAAAGCCACTGCACCGCTTCCCGGGCATTGGCAGCCGGCTTCCCTATGTCAAAACCATAGCTTAGGGCCATTTTTTTGAGGTCTTCCAGGGCTTTTATCTGTCTGGCTATTTCTTCCCTGAGCTGTATCATTTCCGGAGACATAAGGGGATTAAGGGATGTAAGATCTTTTTTCTTATGTTCAATCAGCCAGTCCACCCCATAAAGGGGAACCCGGCGGTAATCTCCGATTATGCGGCCGCGGCCGTATGAGTCAGGAAGCCCGGTGATGATGCCGACCCGGCGGGCTAAGCGCATGGCGGGCGTATATACGGAAAATACTCCGTCATTGTGAGTGGTGCGGTGCTGGGCAAAAAAGTCTATTATATCTGGAGCGGGCTCATAGCCGTATGCCCGGCAGGCTTTAACTGCCATGCGTAGCCCCCCGTAAAGGTTCATGGCTCTTTTCAGGGGTTCATCAGTCTGGAGTCCGACTATTATTTCTAAATCTTTATCAATATAGCCGGGAGCATGGCTGGTAATAGTAATAGGTGTTTCAGGGTCTACTTTGAGGACGCCTCCCTTTTTAAACTCAGCTTTTAAAAGTTCCTGGCATTTATTCCAAAGCCTGGCCGTTCTTTCCGTTTTGCCTTGTAAGAAAGAACTATCCCCATCATAGGGGGTGTAATTTTTTTGTATAAAGTCGCGCACATCGATTTCTTCCATCCATTTTCCAGGTCTAAAGCTGCGCCATTCCTGCATATTTATTCCTCCATTTTATTAAATATATTATTTATAATTATAAAACATGCGAAAAATTGTTGGTCATTTATCCTTTTTATAGGGGGATGGTTTATTTTTATCTCTTTTTTAGCATTTCCTTTTTCATCTTTATTATCCGTGTACGGGAAAAGATATGTTATAAGTATTTTAGCAGCTTTAGGTTATAATTTTGATGTGAGTTTGGTGGTAAAGCTGGGGGTTGCGGTTTTGTTTATATTAATCGGCAACTTTATGGGCCAGTTCAGACATAATTATTTTGTAGGGATTAAAACTCCCTGGACTCTGGCAGATGAAGATGTATGGCAGAAGACTCACCGCCTGGGGGCCAGGGTGTGGGTAATAGGGGGAATAGTCTGTTTTATAGCCTCATTTATAAACAGCATCTGGGGGAGCAGCATTATTTTTAGCTGCAGTTATAGCTATGGTTTTGATGCCGGTTATTTATTCCTATGTTTTTTTCCGGCAAAGTAAAAATTAAGAAGGAGATGAATTTTGGTCTGGGATGGAAGCAGTAAAAGAAAAAGCTGTGCTGGTAGGGATAAGAAAGCGAGGAGAAGATGACAAAACCTTTGCTTACCGGTTGGAGGAATTAAAGGGGCTGACCGAGGCGGCAGGAGGGGAAGTAGTTGGGGTTTTAACTCAAGCCCGAGAAAAACCAAGCCCTTCTATATATATAGGAAAAGGCAAACTTGAAGAATTAAAACATCTGACGGCGGAAAAGGAAGCTGACCTGGTAATATTTGATCAGGAGCTTTCGCCGGTACAGATTAGAAACCTTAAAGAGGCTCTGGAAGGGATAAAGATTGTAGACAGGACTCTTCTTATCCTGGATATTTTCAGCCAGCGGGCCCGCTCCCGGGAAGGGATACTGCAGGTAGAACTGGCCCGGCTTAATTATAAGCTGCCGCGCTTAACCGGTAAGGGAAAGGAAATGAGCCGTTTGGGCGGAGGGATTGGTACCAGAGGAGCAGGGGAACAGAAGCTGGAACTGGATAAAAGACATATAAGAAGAAGGATAGGCGAGATAGAAAGACAGCTGGAAAAAGTAAGGAAAACCCGGGAATTACACCGTAAGAAAAGACAGCGTTCAGGCCTCAAAGAAATTGCCCTGGTGGGTTATACTAATGCGGGAAAATCTACCTTGTTCAACCTGCTCTGCCGGGTTCTGCATGAAAGGAAAAGCGAAGAAGTCGAGGCTGATGACCGCCTTTTCCAGACTTTAGATACTACTACCCGGCGGATAAAGCTTAAAGGAGGGCGGGAAGTTTTAATAACGGATACGGTAGGATTTATTCAGGATTTGCCTCACCATCTGGTAGCTGCTTTCCGCTCCACTCTGGAAGAAACTGTTTATGCCGATATACTTTTGCATGTGGTAGATATTTCTGATCCTGAATATTTGAGTAAAATAGAGACGGTAGAAAAGGTACTTAAAGATTTAGGAGCAGATAACCAGGAGATATTAACTGTATATAATAAGGTTGATTTGCTAGAGGGGATACCGCATGAGAATCCAAATGGGATTTATATTTCTGCCCGCACCGGAAAAGGATTGGAGGTTTTGCTGGAAAAGATTGCAGGTATGTTGGATTAAGGGGATAATCCCTTATTTTTTTTATGGACAGTTTTGGCTTTATGCTGCTAAAATAAATTTCGGTGTATCAAAAATAGGAAAGCTGGTGAGGAAGAATTAGGTACAAGCTGAGATTTTTAATAACGCTGGCCGTAGTTTTTGCTCTCACCTTTGGGACGGGATGTTTAATAGGCAACCAGCTGAAAATTAGATTTTTTAACCCGGATGATAGCCAGGGTTTGCTGGGAAAAAACCGGGTTAATGTGCTTATAATGGGTATTGATGCGAGAAAGACAGAGCTTAACTCCCGCAGTGATACTATGATTCTGGCCAGTATTGATAAACAGTCCCGGCGGGCAGTTTTGATATGGATACCCAGAGATACCAGGATAGAGGTAAAACCCGGGGTTTCAGCCAAGATAAACAGTGTGAATCTGCTTAAGGGGCCGGAGGCAGCGTGCAGGACGGTGGGAGAACTCTTAAACTGTGAGGTAAAGTATTATGTGATTGTTAATTTTACCGGCTTTGCCAGGATAATTGACGCTTTAGGCGGAGTAAAGATTGATGTGGAAACCGATATGTACCACTATGATCCGGATCCTGCTTTAAGTATAAATTTATCCCAAGGTGAACAGGTGCTAAGCGGACAAGAGGCCCTGGGCTATGTACGTTACCGGGGTGGGCCTACTGCCGACATAGGACGTACCGCCAGACAGCAGAAGTTTATTAAAGCTTTGGCGGAACAGATGTTTAGCGGAGGCAATATATTAAAACTGCCGGGTTTGGTGCCAGAACTTATGGAAAATGTGCGTACTAATATCCCTTTGAGGGAAGCCATGCGTATGGCCAAAATGGCGAAAAGCTTTGACCCGGCTAATATAGTAACCCAGACTTTGCCCGGTTATTCTTTTACTGATCCCAAAACAGGGGCTAGCTACTGGGAAGCTGACCGGGAGATAGCTAAAGGAATAATTGATGATTTATTTAATGGCAAGACTTATGAAGTAGCTAAAGATCCTCCTAACTGGAAGGGAGGAGGAAGCAATCGGTATACCCCTGTTTCCCATCCTGCTGAAAATTATTCGTCCCTTAATCAGGACCTTAATGGAGAACAGAGAAAAGATTTATTTGTTCCCGAAGGGGAAAGCAGTGGAGATAATCTGCCTGTGGATAATAATATGCAGGCCGGTGCGGGTGAACAAGCAAGCGATGTTTTTAAGCCGGATGCAGATTTGCAACCTTAAATAATTGATTAAAGCTCTAAAGGGCCAATATAAAGGCTCTTTTTTGTTGGTAAGGCTTAAGTTATTTAAAGTTATTTTTAAGCATATTAATTAAACTTATAGATTGCTTACCTGCTGGGATGATGGTTATGGAAAAGGTTAAAAAGCCTGGTTAAATTTATTATCACCATTCACCATTCCAGCCGATATTACCATTTCTATGCCCCGATCAATGCTTATATCCAGGATTTTAACCTGTTCCTTGGGCATAATTACAAACCAGCCGGAAGTAGGGTTGGGGGTAGTAGGAATAAACAAGGTATATACATCGTTTTCCATAAAAGGGAACTGGTCATTAGTAACAAATGCCAGAGAGTATATGCCGGGACGGGGAAACTCGATAAGGGCTACCTTGCTGAAAGAGCTTTTTTCTTTGGAAAAAAAGGAGCTGGTTATTCGTTTGGTAGTCCCATATACTTTGCCTAATAGGGGTATTTTTACCAGGATTTCTTCCCACCAGGCGATGATTTTTTTACCGGCGATATTGGTAGAAATAAGTCCGACCAGGGTTACCAGGGTAATAGTGATTATAAAGCCCAGGCCGGGAATAGTGCGGCCTAGATAGTGGATTATAACTGGAGCCAGTATGCTGTCAATAGTGGAAAAAATCCAGTATGTAAAATAAATTGATATTACTATAGGAAGAAGAGTGGCCAGTCCAGCCAGAAAAAGAGATGCCAGCTTTTTCATAGGTTTACCTCCTGCCTGTGTGCGGTGTTTCTTTAAGAAAAATATTTTTGCTTGAAGATGGAGAAGGCCTGATTGAAAGATTTAAAACCTAGATCATCTATTTCCTCGATGTTTACTAAAGCTACCCCTTCGGCATCATCCCCTGCTTTAGGGATGCCGGGAGAAAGTTTTATATAATAAACAATGCTTATAATATCACCGTACATAGGGGTTAAGCTGTGAAACACCCCTATCAATTCTTTTATCACCCCATCCATATTAGTTTCTTCTTTAAGTTCTCTTAAGCAGGCTTGTTCTGGAGTCTCACCCGTTTCCACAAAGCCTGAGGGAAGGGTCCATATGCCTTTTAGAGGCTCAATCCCCCTTTTTATGAGGAGTATTTGGCGGTTGGTTTCAGCCAGGGCTACGGTTGTGGGCAAGGGGTTTTCGTAGTTGATAAACTGGCAGCTGGGACAGTATTGGCGTCTGCGACCGTAGCGCATACCCCACATAAGAGGGCTGGCACATAAAGGGCAGTATCTGTATTTATCCATTTTTTCACTTCCTGTTAAGATCTAGTATTTTTTCCCCATAAGTTAAGCTAAGCTTAAATATATATTATAATCAAAGTTTATCAAACTAGAAAGGGGAAGAGAGTATGGCTGACGTGATTGATTATACCATATATGGTGATGATATGCAGATAGTAGAAGTAGAACTGGATCCAGGAGAAGGAGTAAGGGCAGAAGCCGGGGCTATGATATATATGGATGAGGGTATAAGGATGCAGACCGGGGTGGATGGCGGCATTTTTAAAGGTTTTAAGCGGATGCTTACCGGGGAAAGCTTTTTTATTACTACTTTCCTGAATGAAGGCAAGACTAAGCAAAGAGTAGCCTTTGGTGCACCTTATCCGGGCAAGATCATTCCTGTTGATCTTAAAGATTTTAGGGGGGAGATCTTGTGCCAGAAAGATGCTTTTCTGTGTGCGGCCAAAGGGGTAGATATTGATATTGCTTTTACGAAGAGGTTGGGAGCAGGACTTTTTGGGGGAGAAGGTTTTATTCTGCAGAGAATAAGAGGAGATGGGATGGTTTTTATTCATGCTGGAGGAACTATAATTAAGCGAGAACTTGGGCGGGGAGAAGTGTTGAAGCTGGATACCGGATGTCTCACTGCTTTTTCTCCTTCGGTAGATTATGATATCCAGTTTATAGGTGGTTTTAAAAATGCTCTGTTTGGGGGAGAAGGCCTTTTTCTGGCCCGTTTGGAAGGCCCGGGGATAGTTTATATACAGAGCCTGCCTTTCTCCCGTTTAGCAGATCGTATTGTTTCTGCGGCCAGGTGGGGAAACAAGGATGAAAAAAGAGGTATAAGTATAAATTTTGACTAGAGGGACCCCTGGAGCTTTTGCTGTTTTTAAGGCGAAGCTTTTTAATATCCAGAAATAAGAGAATAATGACCTCTAGACAAGTGATGAAATATTTATTTTTTTTTGTCGTTTTGGTAAGAAAAAGTGATTTGATAGATGAAAGAAATAAAGTATAATTATGTCGTGTTGTGTTTAAAGTACGGATAGCAGGCAAAGTAAGGAGGGATTTTTTAAGTGAAAAGTTTGTGGAAAAAAGGTTTAGTTTTACTGCTCACCGTAGCTCTTGTGGCGGTTGTAGCCGGTTGTGGCTCTAAAGCAGACAGGAAGTTTTTAACCATTGCTACGGGTGGAACCGCAGGGACTTATTATCCTTTAGGGGGAGCTATTGCGGAAATACTTAACAGTAATATTGAAGGCATGAATGCAACTGCAGCATCAACTGGAGCATCAGTTGCTAATGTTAATCAGCTTAACAGTGGGGATGCTGATCTGGCTTTTATTCAAAACGATATTGCTTATTATGCTGCTAATGGTATAGAAATGTTTGAAGGCAACCAGGTTGAGGGACTTAGGGCAATAGCCAGTTTATATCCGGAAACTTGCCAGGTAGTTACTTTAAAGAAAACTGGTATACAAAGCATAGCAGATTTGAAGGGTAAAACCGTAGCAGTAGGAGCTGCCGGAAGTGGGGTTGAGGCTAATGCCCGCCAGATACTTAAGGCATATGGTATAACTTATGATGATATTAATGTTAAATACTTATCTTTTGCTGAGGCCGCCAACAGCTTAAAAGATGGCAATATTGATGCTGCTTTCTTGACGGCAGGGTTTCCTACCGCGGCGGTGCAGGATATATCTGCTCAGCATGATATAGTTCTGCTGCCGGTAGAAGGAAAAGCTCAGGAAAGCCTTTTGAAAGAATATCCTTTCTATACTAAAGTAGTTATCCCGGCCGGGACTTATCCGAAACAGGACAAGGATGTAGAATCTATTGCGGTAATGGCTATGCTGGTGGCAACAGATAAGATGGATGAGAGTTTAGCTTATGATATTACCAAGGCTATTTTTAACAATTTAGACCGCCTGGCAGCTGCCCATCCTGTAGGCAGGACTATAACCAAAGAAAAAGCCAGGGAAGGATTATCCATACCCATGCATAAAGGAGCGGAAAAGTTTTTTCAAGAGTAATTTTTAAGCTAGATGAGGTTATATGAAAAATATCAGGTGGCAGAATATAGGTATAAAGGCTGGTCTGTTTATAAGTTTTATAGTTATAGCTATAATTCTTTTTTATCCCGTGCCCACCCTGGTTTTAACAGCTGAAAGAGGGGATGAAGTTTTGCTTTTTCCCCTGCTTAAGGAAAAATCTTTTACTTATGAGTATTTACACTCAGTACAGAAAACCCCGGTGCAGGAGCATTTTGTCCCTGCACCGGGAAATGTAATTTTATTGACTTCTACTACTTATCAGTCTTTAGGTGTAGGTTTACCTTTTATGGAAGAAGAAGGAGAATTTATTGAAGAAAATGGAGTTTTCAGAATTGAAAATTTGAACCGTAAGTATGAGAAAATCACTTGGGGTTTTATGCCGATAGCCAGGCAAGCCCTGATTTATAAAGATAAAAAGTATAGGTTTGAAAATTATTGTCATCCAGGTGAACTACTAACCTTGAAAATAGAAAAGAAAAGTTTGGCTGCCATTTTATATAGAAACTGGCAAGCAGGAAAGGAGGCGGGAGAATGAAAGCTAAAGATGGCGCAGGCTTTAATGTGGATGAGTTTTTGGCTAAATATGACCGGGAGTCTGATTATCGCCGCTATAACGGGTTTTTTAGGCTGGTAATTGCCGTTATTGCCATAAGTTTTTCTCTTTTTCATATATATACCGGAATATTCGGAACTTTAGATGCCATATTGCAGAGAGCAGTTCATCTTTCTTTTGCTATGGCACTAGTTTTTTTGCTCTATCCGGCCCGTAAATCATGGTCTAGAGAACATTTGCATTTGATTGATGGAATTTTGGCAGTAGTTGCTGCTTTAGCCCCTCTTTATATTGTGTTTTTCTATCAGGAACTGGTTACCAGGGCAGGTATGGCTACACCTTTAGATATAGCAGTAGGAACATTAGGGGTTTTGCTGGTTTTAGAAGCAGCCCGCCGGGTAGTAGGCTGGCCGATTGTGACTATAGCAGTTATATTTGTAATTTATGCCTATGCAGGGCCTTATATACCGGGAGTATTTGCCCATAGAGGGGTAAACCTTACCCAGCTGGTGGAGCATCTTTACTTTACTACCGAAGGAATTTTCGGGATACCTTTAGGAGTTTCCTCGACTTTTATATTTCTTTTTATACTTTTTGCCTCCTATCTTGAAAAAACCGGTCTGGGCCAGTTTTTTATAGATCTGGCCAATGCGGTGGCCGGATGGGCCAGAGGGGGACCGGCCAAGGTATCAGTAATATCAAGTGGGTTTATGGGAACTATTTCAGGAAGCTCGGTGGCTAATGTAGCCGGTACGGGAAGCCTTACCATACCTATGATGAAAAAGCTGGGGTATAAGCCGGAATTTGCTGGTGCGGTAGAGGCGGCAGCCTCCACAGGAGGACAGCTTATGCCCCCTATAATGGGTGCGGCTGCTTTTCTTATGGCGGAATTTGTAGGGATGCCTTATATAGAAATAGTGAAGGCGGCTGTTATACCGGCTTTGCTTTATTTTACCGGCATAATGCTGGGGGTTCATTTTGAAGCCAGGAAGAGCGGTATGGAAGGAATACCTAGAGACCAGCTGCCCAGAATAGGCATGGTTTTAAAAGAACGCGGACATTTAGCTATTCCTCTTATAGCTATTATTTATCTTCTCGTAAAAGGCTTTTCGCCTATGAAGGCAGCCCTGTGGGCAATAGCTTTGACTATAATAACAGCTATGATCCGAAAGTCTACCCGCATATCCGTAAGGGATATTATAAAAGGTTTGGAAGATGGAGCCAGAAGTGCATTAGGGGTTATAATAGCCTGTGCTACCGCAGGTATAATAATTGGAGTAGTTACTAAAACCGGGCTGGGATTAAAGCTTGGTTCAGCCCTGATTGATTTGGCTAACGGCAATTTGCTTTTAACTTTGTTTTTTACCATGATAACCTCTATTCTTCTGGGTATGGGAGTGCCAACTACTGCTAACTATGTAATTACTTCCACTATTGCAGCTCCTGCTGTTATCGGACTTGGAGTGCCGATTTTGGCTGCTCATATGTTTGCTTTTTATTTTGGGATTATTGCTGATGTAACTCCGCCGGTAGCTTTAGCTGCTTTTGCCGGTTCTGGCATTGCGCGCAGCAATCCTATGAAAACAGGTATAAATGCGGCTAAACTGGCCATAGCGGCCTTTATTGTGCCGTATATATTTGTGATGTCTCCTGTACTTCTTATGATAGATGCGCATCTTTCGCAAGTACTTTTAGTCGTGATTACAGCTGTGGTAGGAATGGTGGGAATAGCTGCTGCTGTTTCCGGGTATTTTATTACCTATGGCAGGTTTTATGACCGGATTATGTTCTTTATAGGTGGGCTTTTAATGATAAGCCCCGGGCTCTATACTGATTTGGTAGGGCTCATAATTATGGTTTTCGCTTATATGCTGCAAAGGATTCGCCTGTCAAAAAAATGATGTTTAAAAGCCGGGAAATGAATGATCCCGGCTCTGTTTTTATGTTTAGAGTAGTATCAGGCTCTGGTTTTTGGTAGATACTAGCATGAGAGGTGTTTTATAATATTAGGGAAAGTCTGCATGTGAGGAGGCGAAAAAATGCCGAAAAAAAGGCAGGATATAGGTGAAGAGTATAAGTGGAAACTTTCCGATATCTATCCGGATGAAAAAGCCTGGTATGATGATTATTCCAAAGTAGAAAGGCTTTTAGGCGAAATGGAAAAATATAAAGGAAAACTGGGTTCTTCGGCCCGGGAACTTTATGAGGCCATAAAGCTCAGTGAAGAGATTGAGAGGCGGGGGGAAAAGCTTTATGTTTATGCCCGCATGAAGCGGGATGAAGATAATACTTTATCTTCTTCCCAGGTGTTATGCGATAAGGCAGAAATGCTGGGAGTCAAGGTCAACAGCCAGCTTTCCTTCATGATTCCGGAAATGATGGATATTCCTGATGAGGTGCTGGATAAGTTTTTAGAGGAACCGGAGCTTGCTCTTTATAAGCATTATTTTGACGAACTGAGGCGCAAAAAGGAACATATCCTGTCTGCTAACGAAGAAAAGATTCTGGCTATGACCGCCGACCTTTCTACAGCTCCTTCTCAGATTTTTAATATGCTTAACAATGCGGATATAAAATTCCCGGTAATAAAAGATGAAGAAGGAAAAGAGGTAGAGCTAACTAAAGCCAATTTCGGGCGTTTTATGGAAAGCCCTGACCGGGAGGTAAGAAAGGAGGCATTTAAGGCTCTTTACAGTTCTTATGCTAAGCTTAAAAATACCCTGGGAGCTACTTTGAATTCCTCTATAAAGCGGGATATTTTTTATGCCCGGGTGCGCCAATATTCTTCGGCCCTGGAAGCCTCTCTGGATGGGGATAATGTGAAGGTCGAAGTCTATGAAAACCTTATCGCTACCGTACACAAGCATATAGGTGCTTTGCATAAATATATTGCCTTGCGCAAAAAGGTTTTGGGTGTAGATGAACTCCATATGTATGACTTATATGTTCCCCTGGTTAAAGAATATAAAAAGGAGTATGACTATAATAAGGCGAAGGAGCTGGTGCTGGAAGGCTTAAAAGTTTTGGGCGATGATTATGTTAACCAGCTGAAGAAGGGTATGGAAAACGGCTGGATAGATGTCTATGAAAATGAAGGAAAAACCGGGGGAGCTTATTCCTGGGGCTGTTATGACAGCCATCCTTATGTTTTGCTTAATTATGATAACCGGCTGGATGATGTTTTCACCCTGGCTCATGAGATGGGACATGCCCTGCACAGCTATTATTCCAATACTAATCAGCCTTATGTTTACAGCCAGTATCCCATTCTTCTGGCCGAGGTGGCATCTACGGTAAATGAGTCGCTGCTTTTAGATTATATGCTTAAGAATACTAATGACGAAAAAGAAAAACTGTATCTCATAAATCATTACCTGGAAGAATTCCGGGGCACTGTCTACCGGCAGACTATGTTTGCCGAATTTGAAAAGATAGTGCATGAAAAGGTAGAAAAGGGAGAGCCGGTTACCGTAGACGAGTTCTGCAAGATTTACCGGGAGCTTAACCGCTTCTATTATGGTGATGAAGTAGTTTTAGATGATGAAATATCCCTGGAATGGGCAAGAATTCCTCACTTCTATTCAGCATTTTATGTTTATAAATATGCCACCGGCTTTTCTGCTGCCACGGCGATAAAAGAAGATATAAAAGAGGGGGGAAGGGAAGCTGTAGAGAGATATATGGAATTTCTTAAAGCAGGAGGTTCTGATTATCCTCTTAATATACTTAAACGAGCCGGGGTTGATCTTACTACCCCGGAGCCGATAGAAAAAGCGCTTAACTATTTCGCTTCCCTGGTAGAAGAGATGGAAAAGCTGGTGAAATAGGAAGAAAGGCTGTTCTGGTAGGTTAAGACCAGAACAGCCTGATTTGTTTTTATAACACTAATATAATCTGCTTTAACTGAGCATAACTATACTATGAATGGATGGGTTAAAGGAGGTTAAAGTGGTGGCCTGTTTAATGCGGGAAGATGAGCTGGAGCGGAGTTTGCGCCGTTTTTACAGCAATCTAGAAAATTTTAAAAACTATGACCTGTTGATAGGGGTTCTTTTTACCCCAGGAGATAACGACCTTCCGGAAATGCTCAAAAAAGTGGATAAGCTTCTTTTAAAATGGATGGGCAAAAGGCAGCTTATCGTATGTATAGGTGAAGGCGGAAAAGATGAAGAAACCGATTTTGAAAGGTTTAAGCTGCATCATCCCTATCTTGTATACTACCTGCCGGAAGGCATACAGGGTAGAGGGATGAAGGTAAGAGCGCTTCTGGAGATGGGCAAGTTTATTCACGCTGATCTCCTGTTCTTTTCCCCTGAAGCTCTGGGTCTGCTTAATGATAAAGGTTATTTGGGAATAGATCAGTTTATATTTCCGGTACAGAATGATTACGATATAGTTTTAGGGGATTTTAAAGCCGATATAGATAAAGAGCTTTTGCATCTTCTTTTAGTAGCGCCGGTTTTAGAAGCCTTTTATGGTTTATATTTGGAAAACCCCTGGGGAGGAATTTATGCCCTGGCGCATGATTTTATTGAGGAGCTGGCTCATGAAGCGCGTTTCTGGGGAGAGGTAATAAGCGGGGAAGGGATAGATTTTTGGCTTTTAAGCAGGGCTTTATGCTGGAATAAAAATATCTGCCTGGTTGATTTAAAAGCAGAACGGAGCTTTAGTTTTACTGCTGACAGCAGGATGGTAGAAGAGAATTTGAAAACTTTACTTGCTGCGATAAAAAGAGATAGTGCAGTATGGCTTAAAGACCGTCTGGTTACCAGAAAGGTAGATAGCGGCAAATATAGCTTAAAGGGCAAAAGAAGCCTTTTTTATACCGATTTGTTGCCACGCATGCGGGAGGCCTTGGAAAACGGCTATCAGGAAGAGAAAAACCGTTTAACGACTCTAAAGCCGGTGTATCCCACCGAAGTAAAAAGGTTGTTAAGACATGGGGAAGAAATGGATGAAGCAAGATGGGCATATGTGCTTACTGAACTTATGCTTTTATATTCGTTTGCTGAAAATGGAGATACTGATGAAATAATAAGCATTTTAACTGCCTGTTATACTGCTTATGGGGTTAATTTTATAAAAAAACTGCAGTTTTTTGCGGAAGAACTTAAAAACCTAGAGAAAGATGAGAGAAGAAAATTTTTAGGTCATAAAGCAGATGAAATAAGAGGGGTTCTAGCGGAGAGATTAAAAGAGATAAAACCTCATTTTAACCGGCGCTGGCTGGAATTAAAAGAACAGCACAAGCCGCCCATTATACCTCTAGGATATATGGAGTATGTGCCTAACAAACCGATTGTAGTTCCTAAAACTATAACCGGCAAAGATGAGAGAATAGTTAATACCGATGCTATTTTTCGGCATTTGCGCAAAGTATATGAGGAGAGATTTAATCGCTTTTTAAGTGATGGCCTGGGAATAAAGGGAGATTTATCTCCTAGTCTTATCATCAGTGCGGTAGAAAGCTTCATGTCCAGGCTGGAAAAAGCTTTGGAAGAGCTCTTCCCGGGAAGATTGGATACAGAAGAAGGGCTAAATGATTTCATAAATAAGATTATGGAAATGTTTCCCCAGGAAATGCTGACCATAAATGATGAGATGTTAAGGGAAATGGTTATGCGTTTCCCGCCTTTAAACCTTATGATACCATTAGGTTTTTACAAACCCCAGGATTTGATAGAGAATATGGATGTGCGCGATGCTGTAACTTATGCCAATCTTATTGAAAGCTGGAGTTATACAGATAGAGACCTTTTATGGCTGGTGGAAAACATAAGGCCGGAGAGTTTTGGTAAAGTAAAGGTTAAACCTCTAGTTTTAAAAGATGATATTGTACAGGGGGGCGGCCTTAGCGGGCATAAAATAAGCTACCTTAACCGGATAACAGCAAGGATAGCCGTAAGAAAACTGCCTGAGGAAAGAGGAGGTAAATATCCGCGTTTGCGTTATTTTACCAGTATTTTGCGCCGGCTAGCCCTAGCCGAAAGTTATGATGAATTATTTGCCCTTATTGTTAAACAGAGAAAAAATATGGGAGAAAAGCTGAAAAATTCGCTTATTCCCCTGGCTAAAGGTGAAGATTTTTCCGCTTATCATATTTTTGAAAATTATCAGCACCGCCGGCTAGTCAATAGGATAAGGAATCTGGCAGATAAATTGAGAGAGGAAGGGGAAGAAGAAAAGGCCCGGCTTTTTGAGCTTATGGCTGATGGGTATGGTTTGAGCCAGGTTCTGGAGGACGGTACCTTTTTAAGCTGTACCGCCTGGAGCTGGGCCGGATACAGCTTTAAAGGAGGGCTTAAAATCCCTACCCCCTTTACTACCAGTGTGGAGAGCCGCTGGTTTAATCATGAGTTTTTGGAAGTTTTGTACCAGGAACTGGGGTATAATGCGGGGGAAATAAAAGATATAGTTTATCGTTTAATTCAGCAGGGAAGAAGCAGCCATAATCTTTTAGATACCCTGCTGCCTACCAGGCCTAAAGATGTAACCGTAGTGGTGCAGGAGATTACTAACGAGCCGAGCAGATATCTTAAGAGATATGAAAAAAATCCGATTCTGGAACCTATAAAAGAACACAGCTGGGAATCCAAATATGTCTTGAATCCGGGGGCCTTACGCATAAGGGACAAAGTTTATCTTTTCTACCGGGCGGTAGGTGAAGATAATGTTTCCCATATAGGATTGGCAATCACCGATGGATTTGATGTTATCGAAAGACTTCCCCGTCCGATATTTTCGCCGGCTATTCCGGAAGAGAAGATGGGATGTGAAGATCCGCGGGTAATTATAATGGGAGATAAGATCATTATGCTTTATACGGCTTATGATGGAAATATTGCCCAGGTAGCCTGTGCTTCCATAAAACTGAGCGATTTTGAAAAAGGGAAATATACCGCCTGGAAAAGAGAAGGCCTGGCCTTTACTAATATATGGGATAAAGATGCTATTATCTGGCCGGAAAAGATAAAAGGCAAGTATGTTATTTATCACCGTATTGAGCCTAGTATATGGGTAACCTATACCGATGAGCTTAAATTTCCTATAAAAGAGAAACATGCCATAATTGCCGGGCCAAGGCCGGGGCGCATGTGGGATTCCTTAAAAATAGGTGCTGGTGCTCAGCCGCTCAAGACTAAATATGGCTGGCTGCTTATTTACCACGGGGTTGACCACAATTATATATACCGGCTGGGAGTCCTGCTGGCAGATATGGAAAATCCAGGCAGGATACTGTACCGTTCCCTTAATCCTATTCTGGAGCCGGAAAAAGATTATGAGGTGGGGCTGGATGGAGCCTGGGTTCCCAATGTAGTCTTTACCTGTGGAGCAGTACCGGCCGAAGACAAAGAAATACTCGAAGATGATGACGAAATCCTGGTCTATTACGGAGCAGCTGATACGAGCATAGGGGTGGCTACCGGAAAACTGGCAGATCTTATTCCGGAAGGTTTCAGAAAAGAGTATTAATAAAAATATTTGCCGTTTGCAAAAGCAGCTTGTAAGGGCTGCTTTTTTCCTGACTTTATCAGTTAACCCCTTAAAAAAGCCTGAAAACAGGCAAACTTAAAAAATAAAAATGTACAAATTGTACCCACACCTGTTTTACCAGGCAAAATCTCCAGTTTATTCCATGGATAAAATATTCTAAGTGAGAGCAATTCTTAAAACCCTTAAAATATGATTGGCTATATCATCTGGTCGCATTTTTATCAAAAATTTTTTCATCGTTTACCTCCAGTTCCATGAAATTTAAAGAGTTTAGGGCTTCCTTTATCTTCTCAGCACTAACATTTATTCCTTTTTTTCTTAACTTGAACTCCAATGTCCTTTCCAGTAAAAAGGCCAGAAAACATATTACAAAATGTCCTTTTATCCTTTTCCTGGTCCAGTGAAATATCGGTCTTACTTCTAATGCGCTTTTCATTATCCGCAACCATTATCTTTCCTTTACTATCAATCAGCAATCCCATTACTACCTGCACTTCATTTACCTTGTTCGCTTTGCTGAATCCAAAGTCCCTTAAATCATCTTTATTTATATTCTCAAAATGAAAGGCAGTTACATCATAAAACACTATATCGACATTCATATTGAACAAAGATAGGTTTTAGATTTTTTAAAATGCGATGCCTATTTTTAGGCCTTCGTCAGCTTTCTTTAGCTGTTTTTGGTGATTAACTGATAAACACAGGAGTAACTTAAGTACATTATATATATGTATATGTACATTATGTGCTAATAAGTGGAAAGAGTGTATAAAATTTTAGTAGGCAAAAGGGAGTATGAAGAAGAAAAGAAGAAGGAAGGAAAAAAGTTTAAAGATAAAGAAAAGAGACCTGGTAGTAATACAAAAATCTCCCGGGAGTGGAAAAAAATGTTGCATTCTAATATATTATATATATAATTAATATATGCGCGCGCTATATTAATGGAAGGATGTAGATAAGGTATAAAGAGCTTTTTAAACCTAAGATTAAGTATTTCGTAAATTCATATAAGTTTATTTTTTTTGAAAGCTAAATTACAGAAAGGGAGATTATTATGGTTAATCAACTTAAAACTAATCCTATAAGAACCCTCCTTGTAGTAGTTCTTTGTTTTATTATAGCTGTAACACCTGCAGCGATTGGCGTTGGATTATCTGAGATCTATCGCGGAAACAACGAAATACAATCTATTGAAATTAAAGGAATACAGCATGAAGAATTAGTTGCAGAGGCTTTGGCTAATAGTCAAGTACAAGAACTAATGGAAATACTTATAGGACCTAATGCATCGATAAATCTAGGCGAGTCTCATGAAATTAAGATAGGTGAACTAACTGCACAAACTGTTTCACTTTATGCAGGCAAGGAGAATAGTATTAATATCAAATATGCAAATGTCAATGGAGATATCTTAGTGGGTGCACTAGTGTTTGAAAACTCACAAAAAATTGTAGTCTATGATGTAATTGACAAAAAAATATACAACACATCTGTAGTAGAAATTGTCGATAATAAAGAAGACTCTATCCCGATGATTGGAGTAGTGCAACATCTAAAAATTAACGCCGATAAAGGTGTAAGAACAACTTGGATTGAAGGTCCATATGCAGAAAACGCTATTAGTTATAGCAAATCAGTTGAGTTGAATTCTACAGGAGATTTTCAACTACTTTCAAATAATTGCTCATGGTGTACACATGCATGTGGAATAGTTGCGTCCCTAGGTTGTGGATTGAGTGCTTTTGCAAGGTGTTTACTACTATGTAATGTAAATTTGGTTTGTGAAGGTATTTGCAACGCAGTATGGATAGCTCTTTGTTACGGTTTTGTTGGTGCAATTGATTGCCCCAAATTGTGTAGCAATATGGGATATTGTCCATAATAGTTTATTTAATGTGTAACGCTAAACATAGCGTTACACATTAAATAATTATCTTATTTGTATACAGGGAGGTAGATTGTTAATGTTTAATATTTTGATTGTCAATAGTATTTTCTTATTGGTGTTTGCTTTTGTTCTACTTTTACCTTTTCATCTTAAAGATGTAAATTCACGGTATTATAGAGGTTTTTTAAAGTTTATACCTGACTTATTAAAAACTAGATATTATGCATGTATGCTTTTGTTTGTTGTAACAGGTATTATTGTAGGGAATACTGCTCGGGTTGTAAGCGAGTCAATAGTTTTTGGTTTATTATGTATAATTATTTTTATTATTATTATTTTTCCATTCTTCTTTTGGTTGCCTTTTGTTATTCGCAATCTTTTTCCAGATAAATATAAGGGGATTTGGAAAAAGATTGGCGATTGGCTCGAAGGTCCCAGGTATTTATTTAAACGCGAATAAGTAAATTATTCAGAACCGTAACAACAAGCGTGAATGGCTGTCAATACTAACTACCGATACAACGCTCGAAGACCAGGAAATCATTCGTATTTACGGCATGAGATTGAGTATCGAAGTATTTTTCAAAAGTGCCAAATCACTGCTAAAACTAGGCTCCGAATTCCAGGGCAGAAATTACGATATGCTCATAGCCCATACAACCATTGTTTTTACCAGATATATTTTGCTGGAATGGGAACGACGTAACAACTAGGATTCACGTAGTTCCGGAGAAATATTCTATTTGTTATGCGATGAGGTACAGGATATTGACTACCAGACTGCCATACGGTATCTTTTGCTTTTT
>NZ_FQWY01000055.1 GCF_900129805.1 Thermosyntropha lipolytica DSM 11003 | reverse complement strand
CATCGGTATCCTGCCATATCTTACAAGCTGACCATTTCTATCGCTTTCAGCCCACGCTATGTGGTCCGGATATGCGTTGATGTCTATTCCTATGATTCCATTTTCTTTTGTTATCACGACTTCGGGAATGTTTTCTTCAATCGTAAAGCAGGCATATGTTTTGCCGTTTTTTAGTTTCAGCTCGACGGAATAAGCTTCCTGGCAGGTGCTGATTGCTTTCAGTAATTCTTCACGACTTTTTCCTTTTTTGCATCCTGCTTGTATCTTTGCATATACATATTTTCTTTCTCCTACGTTGATTCTGAGTGCAGCACCATTTTCATCTATCTCAATCCTTGTGTTGAGATTTCCCTTCTTTGTCTTGTCACCTCTTGAGTAGAGATTGCCTTTTCTTCTTTCTTGCCATTCTTGTTGCAGTTTTTTATATTCATTTCCATTTATATGCCGTTTCTTGAGTTTTTTAAATAAATTCCTGCCGCCGAAAATAACTTTACTGGGGTTTTCGCCTCTTTCTCGGCATGACTCAAGAACGCTTTTTGCCTTCATTATCGCATCATCTACATACCTCGAATTCAGGTGGAAAACCCCCTGAAGGTCTCTTTTAAGTTCGTTTCTGGTTTTGCCTTCTAGAAACCGGTTGTATGCAAATCTCATGCAGGCTGACCATCTTCTCATTAAATCCGCTACTACTCGCTCATCTTCTTTGTCTGGGAAAGTAAGTTTAGCCTGTATTGTTATCATGCCTTTTACCACCTTTTTGTCCGTAAATCCTGGCTGCAAATGAGGTGACTATTGCTATTAAGTCTTCTGCCATTTTTCTAGTTTATAATTGTTCTTCAGCTGATGGAGTATATTTCCTTTACTTTTTGCATACTTAATAACATCTATTATCACCAATTAAAGTTATATTACTTTGTATTACTATGGTTTGCTGTCGCTAACCTCCTAATCAAATACATATAAGGATTAAGGTAATATTATCATAGCCACCGCGGGCAATTGCTTCCGCAACCAGCTTTTCGGCTGCCTGCTCCAGATTTTCTCCAGCTTCCGTAACAATTTCTAATATTTCATCATCTGCCAGCATATCAGTTAAACCATCAGTACAAAGAAGTATTATATCACCAACCAGCAAAGATTCAATATAGTGATCAATCTGCACTTCTTCTTCAATACCCAGTGCCCTGGTTAATATATGGTTATAAGAAGTATGAGCTAATTCTTCGGCATTTAAAAGGCCATCCTCAAGCATCTGTTCAGCCAGGGTATGATCTCTTGTCACCTGGCGTATCCTGTTCTCTCTTACAATATAAAGCCGGCTATCCCCAATATGCCGTATATGCATCTCATTTTCATTGATTATGGCTGCCGTTATCGTAGTACCCATTTCATAACAGGAAGGATCATTTTGTCCTGCTTCCCAGATCTGGCGGTTGGCTTTTTTTATTATTTCATCAATAAACTTTATCAGCTCATGTCGATCTAGATTTTCCGTCTCCCGGGCAATAATTTCTATGGCCAGATTAGAAGCGATATGTCCTGCCTTGTGTCCTCCCATACCATCACATACTACAAACAAGCTCTGGGACTCCCTGATAAAGAAACTATCTTCATTACGATGTCTGATAAGGCCCTGATCAGAAATACCTATACTTTTCATAAGTCACCTCGACAGATTACAGGCAAAATTATTAGCGTTTGGCTCTAAGCTGTCCGCAGGCTGCTTCAATATCCGCACCTTTTTCTTCTCTTATAGTAACATTAAGACCTGCTTCCGCCAGCCAGTTATAAAACTGCATTATTTTTTCTTTTTCCGGTTTTTTATAAGGTAAGCCTTCCACTTCATTGTAAGGGATCAAATTTATATTAGCCAGCAAAGGCTTAACCAGCTTAATCATGTTATCGGCATCTTGGCGCCTTATATTTACCCCATCTAGCATTACATACTCAAAAGTTACCCTTCTATTGGTACAGGTTATATAATATTCTACTGCCTTCAGCAAACTGGCCAAAGGATATTTGCGGTTAAGCGGTACCAGCTGATCACGCAGTTCATCATCACAGGCATGTAAAGAAACCGCCAGGGTAACCTGCAAATTTTCTTCGGCTAATCGTTCTATGCCTTTGACATCACCGGCTGTAGATATGGTTATACTGCGCTGCCCCAGGTTTATTCCCTTGTGGTCATTTAAAATATATACCGATTTTATAACTTCATCGTAATTAAGCATAGGCTCACCCATGCCCATATAAACTACATTGGAAATAATATTATCACCGGCATTTTTCACCTTTTTTTTGAGTTCCCGACGGGAACTCAAAAATTCACCGACTATTTCCCCGGCAGTTAAATTACGTTGAAAACCTCCCTGCCCGGTAGCACAAAATGCACAACCTATAGGGCATCCTACCTGGGTAGACAAGCACAAGGAATACCGCGTATCCTTCTCCTGACGCTGAGGAATCAAAACGGTCTCTACCTTTTTCTTGTCATTAAATTCCAGCAAATACTTGCGCGTTCCATCGCGGGACACCCTTTGTTTTAAAACCCGGGGGAAAGATATGACAGCTATTTCATCTAAACGGCTGCGTAAAGCTTTAGGCAAATCGCTCATCTGGTAAAAGCTGTCTTCATCTTTTTGATATATCCATTTATGTATCTGCCTTCCTCGAAAACGCTGTTCTCCCATCGACACCATAAAGTCTTCTAACTCTTTTATTCCCATACCTAAAAGCTCAGTTTTGCTTTTTTTATTATCCATATCAGTAATTATCCTGCCTCCTCATTAGCGCATAAAACATGCCATCAGTATTATATTTACCGGAATAAATAGTGAGCATACCCTGGGCAGCCGCTTTAAGGTCCTTTTCATCCAGGGAAAAAAAACTTATACGATCTGCAAAGGGAACCATCTCAAAATGAGGATTTTTATGCAAAAATTCCTCTACGACTTTTTCATTTTCTTCCTGGTTAATAGTACAGGTAGAGTAGAGGAGAAATCCTCCATTCTTAACCATTTTACCTGCTTTTTGCAATAATTTTAATTGCAAATCTACCAGAGGGGCAATATCTTTTTTTTCTCGCTTCCACCTCATATCAGATCGCCGGTTTAATACCCCTAAACCGGAGCAGGGTGCATCTAACAAGACTTTATCTGCTTCTGGACTCTCAGCTATCTGGAGCACATCTTCAGCTTTCCCGGTTACTATATCAATTCCTAACCGCTGGCAGTTCTCCTTGAGGAGCTTTATTTTATGGTCATAGAGGTCGAAAGCGATTATTTCCCCTTTATTACCCATCATCTCTGCCAAATGGGTAGTCTTCCCTCCAACACCAGCACAGAGGTCATATACCTTTTCTCCAGGTTCTGGCTTTAGTATAGGAGCTGCCAGCATAGAAGCGGGATTTTGAATATAAAAATAGCCTTTATTATAGCTTTCCGTATCTTCCAGAGAAATTTTCATATCTTCAACTTCGATATCCCAGGGGGTTAAACTCCCTTTACGGCAACTTATTCCTTCTTTATTTAGACTTTCCCAGAGTTCATCCCGGGAAACTTTTAATACATTGGTCCGTAAAGTAAGATTCGGCCTTTTATTGTTATAGTTCATCATTTTTATACATTCTGCTTCCGGCATCTGGCTAAGCCACCACTTAACCATCCATTCCGGATGGGAATAATAAACTGCCAGATAAGAAACTTTATCCTCGGGATATTTAATCTTATCCCGGTTCCTTAAAATACTGCGCAATACCCCATTAGCCACCCGGGCTAAAGCAGGATTAGCCTTCTTGCGCACTAACTCTACCCCTTCATTTACCGCCGCATAAGCCGGTATTTTATCCATAAACAATAGCTGATAAAGGGAAAGCCTTAAAACGGTACGCAACCAGGGATTTTGCCTTTCTATCCGGCTTTGCAAAAAAAGATTAAGCACCCAGTCCAGGTGCTTTAACATGCGTATAGTACCGTTTACCATTTCGGTAACCAGGTTTTTATCTTCCTTGCTAAGCCTTGATGCTCCCATAAATTTGGCCAAAGCCAGATTGGCATAGGCACCATTTTCGGTTACTTCATATATTATTTGGGCTGCTATGTTTCTGGTTGGGGAAACAGCAGTAGTCGAATATTTATCCATCAGCCTAAACCCCTCGCATTTAGTCTTCCCGCGAACCTAAAAATATCATTACATAATAGAGCAGGTTGGCAATAGCTGAAATAGCCGCCGCTAAATAAGTTAAGGCAGCCGCACTTAAAACTTTCTTTACGGCAGGCGTTTCCTGAGGAGTTATGATTCCCGCACTTTCCAGTTCCATAACTGCCCGCCGGGAAGCATTGAATTCTACCGGCAGGGTTACCAGATGAAACAGGACTACTGCGGAAAAGAGAAGAATACCTATTAGAACCAGATTAGCGCTGTTTAAAATTATTCCCACCAGCAGGATAGGAAAAGAAGCTCCCGAAGCAAAATTGGTAACCGGCACTATGGCATGCCTTAATTCTAAGGGACCATATTTTTCACCATGCTGAATGGCATGGCCTACTTCATGAGCAGCTACGCCAATAGCAGCCAGAGAATTGCTTCCATATACCGGTTCGGAAAGCCGCACCCTTTTTACCCGGGGATCGTAGTGATCGGTAAGCGAACCTCCCACCGGATCAATGCCTACATCAGTTAAACCTTTGCGGCGCAAAAGCTGAGCCGCCACCTCTGCCCCCGTCATTCCGCGCATACTGCGTACCCGGGAATATTTTTCAAAAGTTGACTTAACCTTAAACTGGGCATAAATAGAAAGGATAAACGCGGGCAATATGAAGATGAGATAAGCCATAATCATCCGCCTCCTTTTTTAAAAGTTATGAGGGCATTTTCTACCCATTTTAAATCAACATCCGTATTAAAACAAGGTCCATGAGGACGGAAATTTAATACACCAAGTACCGGGATAGCCGATGTATCCTGAATACCTAATGCTAGATCCCTCTCACACGCAATAGCTATCACCGCCTTAGGTTTAATCTCTTTTATAAATTTACGCGCTAACGTTCCACCTGTTGCCACTTTTAACACCGCTTTATGTTCCCGCGCCAGTTTTTTTAATTCACCTACCTTGCATTTGCCGCATTCTTTACAATTTTCCACATTAATAGTAATCTTATGCGGACAGGCGGCATCTTGCAAACAATGGGGAGCCAGTATCATAATCTGTTCTCCAGGAAGCAAAAGCTTTTTAGCCTTTACCATAAAGTTGTTTACCTCAATATAAGAACTTAATATTTTTTCTTTTTGGACCCCCAGAAATCTTCCTACCAGCAAGACTAATGGAAACAAGGTATCATTCACTATTCTACCCAGATTTTCCAGGGAAGGTATAGTTTTAAACCTCCATATCATAATTATTATTGCCAGCAGCCCGGCTCCCAGAATAATAAATGCCAAACCAGCAGCTATAGTTAAAAACATAAATATTATTTTGCCTGCTGCCATATGCCGGTTTATTACCATATACCATATAAGAAAAACAGCAAGGAGCAAAAACAGCAGACTTCCCCCTAAAAGGCCTATATACACCCTTTTCTTTATCCTCATTATTTTTTCTCCCCCAAGATTATACCCTGCCCTATTCTGCTTCCCCGCAGAAAATCAAGAGAGGACATCCTCTTTTTCCCTTCTCTTTGCACTTCTAAAATTTCCAGTATTCCTTCACCAGTTTGTACCAGAAAACCTTCCCTGCTTATACCTTTTATTTCTCCCGGCACCCCATATCCTGTTTTTTCTACCACCCGGCTGCGGAATATTTTTAATTTAAAACCTTCTATATACGAATAAGCACCAGGCACCGGACTTAAAGCCCTTATTTTATTATGTATTTCCCCAGCCGATTTATCCCACATGATGATTTCATCATCAGGAGTAAGCATAGGGGCATAAGTAGCCTGGCTGTGATCCTGTTTATATCTTTCTACCTTGCCTTTTTCCATATCTTTAATCGTTTCTATGAGCAGCTCGGCTCCTTTTTTAGTTAAAACATCCTTTAGCTCTCCATAATTAATATCTTCATCAACAGGCATTTTCCACTGCTTAATTATATCTCCGGTATCCAAACCTTCATCCATATACATAATAGTAACTCCGGTTTCTTTTTCGCCATTCATCAAAGCTCTCTGTATAGGTGCTGGTCCCCGGTAAAAAGGAAGTAAAGAAGCATGAATATTTATACATCCTAAAGGAGGCAAAGAGAGCAATTCCCGGGATAGAATCTGCCCATAAGCTACCACCACGATAAGGTCAGGTTGCCAGCTTTTTACAAATTCTACGGCTTCCGGACTTTTTATCCTGGCAGGTTGAAAAAGGGACAGATTATGCATAACAGCCACTTCTTTTACCGGAGAAAAAGCAAGCTTTTTCCCTCTTCCCCGGGGTTTATCCGGCTGAGTTACCACCCCTTTTACATCATATCCGCTATCTAAAAGCATCCTAAGGGGATAAACCGCAAAATCAGAAGTTCCCATATAAACTATGCGCAAAACAGCTAGCCTCCCTGTATCAATCTTCTCTTTCCAAATCAGTAGCCTTATCGATAAAAAGAATTCCATCTAAATGATCGATTTCATGCTGCAGAACTTTAGCCAGCAAACCTTCGGCTTCTATCTCCACCATTTCGTTATGGCGGTTTAAAGCTCTTACCTTAACCTTTTGCGCCCTGGCTACTCTTCCCCACACCCCGGGCACACTTAAACACCCTTCCCTTCCTATCTGTTTTCCTTCCTGGTATATTATCTCCGGATTTATAAGTTCCATATAATTATCTCCCGGATCTACAACAATAACCCTTTTTAATACCCCTATCTGCGGAGCAGCTAACCCCACGCCATCAAATTCATACATAGTATCGCGCATATTATCCAGTAATTTTAAAACCCCGGCATTTATGCTAGTTACCTCTCTAGCCCTGGTTCTCAAAACTTCATTGGGTACGGTTACAATTTTGTATACAGCCAACCAAACTACCGTTACAGAAAACCTACAAAACTTTATAAGGAGCTTATAATATCCTTATAAAGTTTCTGTTTCCTTCCTTGTTCATCGCGTCCAGTTTCGGATAAACCTACTCCTGCTTGGTATGACGCTCCGAAGGCTTAAATTCCCGACTAACGTATCGGTACTAGCTAATAGCTTGCGTCAAGTGCTAAGCTATTAGTTTTTCATAATTCTTCAAGTTTATACTTGCATTCAAATCGCGGTCTATCTCAAACCCACATTTGTCGCATTTGTATTTTCGCTCTGACAGGGATAATTGCTCTTTTATATTCCCACATCTACTGCATATTTTTGAGGAAGGATAGAACCTAT
>NZ_FQWY01000025.1 GCF_900129805.1 Thermosyntropha lipolytica DSM 11003 | reverse complement strand
TTGCTTGCGCCCAACTTTATCTTCAACAATGCTTCTATCAATCAATTCAAAATAGGTTCTTACCATATCAAGAATAAATTTATCGGTTATCTCCTTTAGATCTGTTTCTATTTCCTCCATGACTCGAGTTTCATCTTCTGAAAGAAATTCTAAAACTTGATTGATGAATTCCTGGCATTTTTGTTGTAAAATTATACTCACAAGAGACCCTCCTTTTTGGTGGTTTTTGTTTTTGGTTAACTTTTATCTTACCAAAAAGAGTGGTCTCTTGTGTTTTTTTGTTTGTATTTTTTCCTACAACAATTTTACACTATGCCTCTATCCCGTAATCCCGTCAATTTTTGTTTTTATAAATTCTCTTTTTCCCATAAGCCATCTTCGCGCCACAGCATAGCAAAAACGGGGTATTCCTATTTTCCACCCTAGCCAGCATAAAAACCTGATTAACCCTTCTCCTCTAATGGCAACCGGAATAACTTTCATTACGGTTTGGTTTCTCGAAGAGCTTTTTTCCAATTCAGCACATATAATAGGTAAGAGCTTATAATTTTGGGCCCCTATGGTATATACACGGTTTCCTTTCTTATCAAAGTCAACAAAAACAGGGATTCCTTCTCTATCATATTCAGCATTTGCCAATAGCGGATCATCTTCTTTAACGTCCTTTTCCAGATAAACATATGCTGCTAACAATGGTGACAGGACACTACTTTTACCTGCAAAAAGATAAATCAAACCTCTTCCTCCTCATAAAGTTTGTATTTTAACCTTCTCTACCAAATGCCTAAGATGGGGGAAAGCCCATTTTGCTCCCAGAATTACCAAAGGCCGCCCTACAAGCGGCAGAGATAAGCGGCGGGATAAAAATCCCCCCAGACGAAGCAGGGGATTTACATAAGGCATGGTACATACAAAGACAAAATCTTTATCTAGTTCTAAAAGAGCAGCCAGGCTCCTTAAAACCGGTTCAAAATTAGAATTCTGGCTTCCTAATATGTAGATTTCATTTCCTTTCTCATCTCTGCCAACTAGATAAAGCCTTCCCAAATTATCCGGTGTAGTTTTATCAAAAAAGGGAAGTTCCATAAGCTCACTAGAAGAAGGCATCCTGCTCCCTTTTAGATTGCCGGCATGAATATGGGCGGCGATGACGGAAGAATGGCTTCCCCCATAATCAAAATAAACAAATTTAATCTTTACCACCTCAATAAAATAGACTTCTTTCTATAGTCTGCCTCAACTAACCCGCATTATTCCCTTTTGAGGCTTTATAAATAGGCACAGGAGGTTAATAGCGAAAAATTTTATTTTTTTTCATAAATTATCTACAGAAAATAATCATTTTCTGTTATAATATTTTTTCGGTAACTGAAGAAAGGAGCAAGGTGCCATGTTCAGATTAGATCAAAATAAGACACCGCTTTTTGACGCTGTAAAAAAATATGTGGAAGATAAAGTCATCCAGTTCCATGTCCCCGGCCATAAACAGGGAAAGGGGCTGCCTGAGCTGGCTGAATATATAGGTTACCGGGCTTTAGAAATGGATGCCAACGGCATGGAAGACCTGGATTACATCAATAATCCTACTGGGGTCATTGCCGAAGCCGAAGAACTCTGTGCCGAAGCCTTTGGAGCCGAACATGCTTATTTTCTGGTCAATGGCACTACCTCCGGCGTACAGGCTATGATTATGAGCGCATGTTCTCCCGGGGATAAAATAATAATTCCCCGTAATGCTCATAAATCGGTAATTGGTGGTATAATCTTAAGCGGTGCCGTACCGGTATATGTACAGCCCGAAATAAACACCGAACTGGGAATAGCCATGGGGGTAAGCGTGGAGAAAGTTAAAGCTGCCATCAGGGAGCATCCCGATGCCAAGGCAGTTTTTGTCATCAACCCTACTTATTATGGTGTAGTATCTGATTTAAAAAGCATTGTAAATATTGCTCACGCTTACGGAATGGCTGTACTGGTAGATGAAGCTCATGGAGCCCACATGTATTTTCACGATGATTTTCCTCTTACGGCCATGGAAGCAGGGGCCGATATGAGCGCTGCCTCCATGCATAAGACTGCCGGTTCCATGACGCAAAGCTCAGTCCTTTTGCTTAACAGTAAAACTATTATGCCGTCAACGGTAAGGCAAGTACTAAACCTTACCTATACCTCAAGCGGCTCTTACCTTTTGCTGTGTTCACTCGATGTTGCCCGCAAACAGATGGCAACCCGGGGGAGAGAGCTCTTGAGTCGTACTCTGGATTTGGCCAGAGAAACCAGGTACCAGCTTAACCGCATTGACGAAATATATGCTTTTGGTAAAGAGCTTAAAGGAACTCCAGGCTGCTTTGATTTTGACGAAACTAAACTGGGCATAAACATTGCCGGGTTAGGATATACCGGCTATCAGATGGAAGCCAAACTGCGCCGGGAATATAATATCCAGATTGAACTGGCTGATCTTTATAATATACTGGCCATAATGAGCATTGCTGACCGTAGAGAAAATCTTAAAGCTCTGGTAAAAGCCCTTACCGAAATCGCTCATAAAAGCAACCGCAAAGGGCTTATAAATTCTACACGTATTCCTTATCATCCGGAAATGGTGGTAACACCCAGAGAAGCTTTCTACAGCCCCAAAAAGGTTATAAGGCTGGAAGATGCAGCAGGAGAAATTGCCGGTGAAAACATCATGGCTTATCCGCCTGGTATCCCGGTTGTGTGCATGGGCGAACGTATAACCAGCGATATAGTAGAATATATAAAAGTTCTGAAAAGTGAAAAATGCGAACTGCAGGGAACATCTGATCCTAATGTCGAATATATAAGAGTTCTGGCCGAACCTGCCTTAGCCGAAGAAAAAATTACTATTCCTGTTATATCCTCTTAAAGCCAAAAGCCTGTCCGGTTGAAATACACCAGACAGGCTTTTTTATATTCCTTCTTATTTGGCCTCTTCTACCGGCTGGCCTATAAACCTTATTACCAGAGCTATAACAGCGATAGATAGAGGTAAAACTATCCAAATAGATAACCCTAATCCTATCGGCAGATATCCGCAGAATACCGTCACCAGAGCAACTGTTATTGCATACCACAACTGGGTCTTAACATGGTCAATATGATCACAGGCTGCCCCCATCGAGGAAAGAATAGTAGTATCTGATATCGGTGAGCAGTGATCGCCAAATATAGCTCCAGTTAAGACAGCGGAAGTACATACCAGCATATACCCCATATCAGGCATAATGGCAAAAGCCAGCGGTACCGCCAGAGGCATCAATATTCCCATGGTACCGTAAGAAGTACCTGTAGCAAATGATATGATTGCACCTAAAGCAAAGATTATAGTTGGCAGCATAAAAGCCGGAATAGAACCTTTAAGCGCATTGGTTAGCCAGTATGCGGTTCCCAAATCTTTTATTATACTGCTTATCGACCAGGCCAAAAGGAGAATTACTCCGGTTATGACCATAGACTTAATTCCCTGTACCCAGGTATCAATAGCTTCACCTAAAGAGAATATCTTCTGCCACATACCCATAATTATGGCTACAATTCCTGCCAGAATAGCCGCCTGAAAAAGAACTACACTAGCATCAGCACTGCCGAAAGTTTCCTGAAGCGCTTTAAAAGAAAGCGGGGCGTTATTAAGCAGATTTATCAATGCTTTATCTTCTCCGCCCATAATAGCTGTATATCCATTATAGTAAAAACCGCCAACTGCTCCTAAGATAAGTACGAAAAGCGGAATCAGCGCATTCCAGATGCTGAGTTTGGCTCCCGGAGCAGGCTCTAGTGCGGTTGTTTCTGCCGAAATCATAGGCTTGGCCCCATCTTCCATAACCTTTCCGGTTTCCCGTGCTCTTCTCTCTGCCTTTAGCATAGGACCAAAATCTCTAAGCATTAAAGCACTAAAAACAACAAAAGCTAAAAGCAGAATATTGTAAAACCTGTAAGGAATAGTCTGAACAAATACCGCATAAGCATTTACATTCATACCTATAGAATCAAAAGCATCTTTTATAACTCCAATCTCATAACCTACCCAGGTAGATATGAGGGCAATCCCGGCTATGGGAGCTGCAGTAGCATCTATAATAAAAGCCAGTTTTTCGCGGGATATTCTTAAAGCATCATTAACCGGCCGCATAATAGGACCTACTATCAGTGAATTAGCATAGTCATCAAAAAATATGATTAACCCCATAAGCCAGGTTACAATCTGTGAACTTCTCGGGCCTTTAGCTCTTTTAGCCAAAGCTTCGGCTATGGCTCTTGCTCCTCCCATACGGGTTATAAGGGCAATTACTCCTCCAATAGCTAAAACCTGCAGAATAATCCCTGCATTCCAGGGGTCAGCCAGGGACTCCAGAGCTTTCCCAATTAAGAGTAAAAACCCTTTTCCCAAAGCGGATAAAACATCTGCCCCGTTGAGCTCAAGCATAAAAGTCCCGGATAAAACCCCTAAAAATAGTGAGAATATTACGTTTTTAGTTATAAAAGCCAGAATTATAGCCAAAAAGGGTGGCACCAGAGTAAACACTCCATACTTTTCCACCATAGCAGCTACTTCCGGAGCAATCTCTAATCCCGAGGCCATAGCTGCCGGTGTAGTTCCCAAAGTAAAAGCCAAAACTAACATGAAAAGGAGCCAGATTAAAGGCCTTGCATTTTCAGGTATCAATTGTATCCTCTCCTTTATATTTTGGTATAAGCAAATATCAAAAATAGAGTAAGACATAAAAAAAACCTTGAGGATTTTTCTCAAGGTATAAAAGCATTTTCACTCTTATCACTTAAGAATAGCCCTCCACAAATAATACTATTTGTGACAGTGCTGCACATATTCTATGCAGCCCCAGCCTAAAGCCTTAAAGCATCAGCTTTAGACTTCGGCGACATTTCCTTTCTTTAAGCTTCATCGTGCTTGCCTCTGCTTAAATACTCTTAAATGCCGCACCTCTATTCTTGATATCCACTTGTATCTTTTTATATTTTGTAGGATAAAATCATAATTTGTCAAGGCAGCCCCCAGCTATCTTCCTGGCAAGCAAAAACCCAGGTCCAAGACCTGAGTTTTTTTATTTCACTTCCTGAATCCAACCAAATTTATCTTCAATCTTGCCATACTGGATGCCAGTTATAGTTTCATATATCCTGGCGGATAAAGGCCCGGTTTTCCCTTCATTTATGGTTATTATATTTCCATTCCAGTTAAGTTCCCCTACCGGTGATATTACAGCTGCTGTTCCGGTGCCAAATGCCTCTTCTAAAGTTCCCTTTTGATGAGCTTCATAAACTTCCTCAATGCTTATGCTTCTTTCCTCTACTTCTATACCCCAGCTCCTTAAAAGCTGAATGGTAGAATCTCTGGTTATACCAGGTAAAATGCTACCCTGCAGAGCAGGAGTAATCACTCTGCCTCCTATTTTGAAGAAAACGTTCATGGTACCAACTTCTTCTATATATTTCCTTTCAATACCATCCAGCCATAATACCTGGGTATATCCTTTTTCATGAGCTTCCACCTGAGCCTTCAGGCTGGCCGCATAATTGCCGGGGGTTTTGGCATACCCAGTCCCCCCTCTTACTGCCCGCACATAGTTGCTTTCCACATAGATCTTTACTGGATTTATCCCTTCCGGATAATAAGCTCCTACCGGTGATAAAATTATAATAAACTTATAGGTATGAGAAGGCCTTACTCCCAAATAGGGGTCAGTAGCAATGATAAAAGGCCTTATGTAAAGGGAAGTTCCCTCCTCCTCCGGTATCCAATCCTTATCAACCATGACCAGTTCCTTGACCGCCTTTACCGCAAACTCTTCGTCTATGGGCGGAATACACATTCTTTCATTGGAGATATTGATTCTTCTCATATTCTGCTCGGGCCGGAAAAGCAGAATCCTTCCATCCACTGCCTTATACGCTTTCAATCCTTCGAAAATAGCCTGTCCATAGTGAAATACCATGGTAGCTGGATCCAGACACAGATTTTGATAAGGGACTATCCGAGGATCATGCCAGCCCCTGCCTTCCGTATAATCCATTATAAACATATGATCAGTAAAATAATTGCCAAACCCCAGCTTGGTCATATCTGGTTTGGGTTTGGGCATATTAGTTTTTTCCACGCGAATTTCATAAGACATACCTTGCTTTCTCCCCTCGCTAGAGTATTATATATCTTTTTATTATATTACAAAATATCATTTTTCGTATATTTTTCATAAAGTATACATGCATACAAGGCTATAAACAGTATCTGGCCCTTTCTCCCCCTATCAGCGGCGGCCGGGTACGAGCCATAGTAAGATGAGCCCTGCCTATTTCTTTTATGCTGCCTCTTACCGGAACAGCCACCCTTTTTAAATGCATACCGATAAAAGTATCTCCTATATCCATCCCCGCATGAGCTTTAATCGTTTCTACCACTACGGGATTTCTAAGCCTCCTGTAGGCCACGGAAGCAAAACTACCCCCTGCCTCCGGGTGGGGAACTACCGTTACAACTTCCAGACCATATTTTTCCGCACACTCTTCCTCTACTACCAAAGCCCGGTTTAAATGTTCACAGCACTGGGCAGCCAGATAAATCCCTTTTTCCTGCAAAACCGGATAAATACCTTTAAAAACTGCTTCGGCCAGCTCCAGGCTGGAAGCTTTCCCTATCCTTTCTCCTTTTATCTCACTGCTGCTGCAGCCTACTACCAGAATATGTCCCGGCTTTAAACGGGCTTCATCTAAAAGCTCTTCTAAAGCCTTTCGGCTGAGTGCGGTTATAATTTCTCTATCCATGAATACCTTTTCCTCCTTGCTTTTAAATTACATACTATTTTCTGATTAAAGTTAAAAAGTTATGCAGAATGCGGGCTGTCATGCCCCATATCACATAATCCTTCCAGATATAAAAAAGCTGGGGCAGACTCCCCTTTTTAAACGCATATTTTTTCCCATTAGGGATAAGCTCTACGGGATAATCATCAGGCAGATAAGGATTAAGCTCTATACGACTCCGCAAAGGCTGGTAATGTAAAAGGTATTCCAGCGGGACGGTAAAAATCTCCTCTACCTCATCAGGATTAGGTTTTATATTATAATCTTTTACAATAAAAGCACAGTAAGGATAAACTATCACATTAAAAGGGCTAACCATTATATCTAAAGGCCCTATAACCTTTATATCATTCTCTGCCAGGCCTAATTCCTCGCAAGTTTCCCTTACCGCCGCTGTCTGGGGACTTCCATCACTCTCTTCGATCCTTCCTCCCGGAAAAGAGATTTCCCCCGGTTGATGAGTAAGAGCTGAAGCCCTTTTTTCAAACAAGATACTCAATTCCCCTTCATTATATAAAAGTGGCAGCAAAACTGCCGATTTAAACATTTCCTCATGTCCTAATATTTCAGCCTTTCTTCCGCATAGCTTCCTATATATTTCCTCTTGCATAAAAAACGCCCTCACTTCCCCTTTTTTCTATAAAAATAGCACTTTTCTCCGCCAGATAAAAGATGGTTGTTCCAGGCAAATAAATATAAATAAGCAAAAAAATACAGCACACTCTTCCCTCATGTGCTGTACCATTTTACTTATTAATGAACACCATCTAATACATACCCTGCTATATTGCGGCAGTGTTCGTTAATCCTCTTTATGTTAGCTAAAAGGTCAAGAAATACCGCTCCGTTATTGCCATTACATATCCTCTCATTTAGTCTCCTTATATGATTTCTACGGTATTCGGCCTGTAGTTTATCTACCATACGTTCATTCTGCATAACCTTACGGGCCAGATCTTTATCTTCTTTTTCCAGAGCCCTAAAAGCCAAACGCAAAGTCTCTTTAGTCATGGCCACGATATTAGCCAATTCTTTTTGGGCCTCACCGGAAAAATTAACATTGTATTTGGTAGCATAATCAGCCTGTTTTATTATGTTTTCACTGTGATCAGCAATTCTTTCTATATCATTTAAAGACTGCAGGATTATATAAGCCCGGTTAGAATCTTCGGTAGAAAGTTTCTTTTCCGAGGCTAAAACTACATAGTCAGTTATTTCGCGTTCCAGATTGTCGATAACTTCTTCCAGGCTCATACCTTTCTGGTAAAGCTTGGGGTCGCGGCTATTAAAATAATCCATGGCATTGTCAAAAGCCTCTACCGCCAGGCTTCCCATGCGCAAGGTCTCCCGATTGGCCTGGGCTAAAGCTACCGCCGGATTATTGAGGAATCTCTTATCAATATATTTAGGCTTAAATTCAATAACTTCCCCTGCTTCTTTTTCTTCTGGTACCAGCCTGGTTACCAGCCAGGCCAGAAATCCCACCAGAGGTAGATGAATCAGCGTATTGCTTATATTAAAAACCGCATGGGTCTGAGCTATCTGCAGTTTTATCCCTAGAGTATCCCAGGTGCCAGCAAAACCCGGAATTAGGGTGAAAAAAGAGTTAGTAACCCATATTACTATCTTTTCAAAAATACCCAGCATAAACAGAGGAAGGAAAATAATTGTCCCCATCACATTAAAAATAAAATGGGTGAGAGCTGCCCGCCTAGCTGCTACTCCGGCCCCGATCGCCGCCAAAATAGCAGTAATCGTGGTTCCAATATTATCCCCCAAAAGAATAGGAACTGCCTGCTTGTAGGTTACAGCTCCCTGATAGGCAAGCTCCTGCAGAACCCCGATGGTAGCACTGCTGCTCTGCACTATGGCAGTAAAAACAGTTCCGATAAGAACTCCTAACAAGACATTATTTTCTATTCCCGTCATCATATTTATAAAAACAGGCAAATCCTTAAGCTCTTTCATACCATGTCCCATTATGGTTAAACCGGAAAATATAAGACCAAAACCAAATACTGCCTGTCCTACCAGCTGTAATTTTTTATTTTTCGTCAGCAGATAAAGGAGTACTCCTACTCCAATCATGAGTTCAGCATAATCTTTCAGATTAAATCCGATAAGATAAGCGGTAATGGTAGTTCCTATATTAGCTCCCATAATCACGCCTATGGCCTGTCTTAATGTTAAAAGCTCAGCATTAACCAGACCTACAGTTAGAACCGTAGTTGCACTACTGCTTTGTATAAGGCCGGTAACTAATATCCCGGTAAAAACCCCCCTTATCGGACTTTTAGTACCACTTTCCAGAATAGCGCGCATACGGTTACCTGCTACCGACTGCAGGCCATCAGACATAAATTTAAGCCCAAAAAGCAAAAGCCCTAATCCGCCCAAAAAAGCAAATATTACATCCTGCCAGGAAAATCCCATATAGTTTTTCCTCCTCATTTATCAGTTATCTAATTATCAATCATAAATAAAAATCCCAAATTTCGCTACCTCTCAGTATATCCACTAAAAACCCTATTTTATTATACAAATTCAAAAAGCTAAAACCAACCTAATAATAAATTCTACTAATAAAAATAAATAAAATCGAGGGTAATAAAAAAGCCTGGGGATATTTATAACTTTAAATTATGTTTTCTCTTTCTTACGGTTATATATGGTAAAACCGGTATAAAACAAACTTTACAAAGAAAACTAAATTTTAAGGAGGTGAAAAAATGAAGGCAGGAGTACGCAATAGGCTCAAAGGTAAAATTTGAGAAATCAAGAAAGACGAGGTTATGGCCAAGGTTACTATGTGAATGGGCGACCTTGCTATCACGTCCGTGATGACGCGAGAATCTTTAGAAGAAAGCGGCTTTAGCCAGGGCGATGAAGTTACCGCCTTAGTTAAAGCCATAAATGTAGTGCTGGTAAAGTAAATTAATATCCAGGTTAGCTTTATAAACGGTCGGCAAAAGAGCCGGCCGTTTCTCCTTACATTTTAGACAGGCTATCTTCTACCTCTTCTAGATTATTCTGCACCACTTCAATTTTCATAGGTATCAGCAAAGCTTCTTTATTCTCTACCGCTTTTTGCAAGTCATAAAGAGAAAATTCTGTACGATTGAACAATTTGGCATCATCTGCTTTTTTCTGCATCTTGAGCATATTCCAGTATTCAAACAAAGATTCCATATGTTCTTCCGCCTGATTAAAATCTCCTTGGGCTGCGAAAAAAGCCCCACTTAAAGCCTCATATTTAACCAGATAAAAATTAGGCGGAACAACACCACTAAAAACTTTATTTATCCCTGCATAATATTTATACATAGCAATGGCTGCTCTAAGCGCTTCTTCTCTTTTCTTTTTCTGAACCGCTAAAGCCAGATCATCTAATCCCTGCCGAAAATCATTCCTCTCTTTGTTTCCGATTCCCGCTTTTACCAGATCCGGCTCTAATAAATTCCACTCCTTATACATTTTCTTTACCAGCTGTTCCTCCTTGCTGTAATCCTCATCTCCCCTCTCCTTTGAGGATAGGGAAGAATCTCCTTTACCCCCTTTACCGCCTCCTTCCCCAATGTTATCAGTCATCTCCTGATTATTTTTTGCAGCATCATTTTCATTTCCGGCTTTCTTAGGCTGTTTGCTAATCTTATTGGCCAGTTCCTCATTTATTTTATCAATATCATCAATAATTTTATTTAATGCTGGAGGGGCTTTAGGTTTTTCTTCTCCTGCCGGTTTTTTAGGCACATTTTTACCCTGACTCCCGCATCCGGCTGCCCAGCCTAAAATTAAAAAAATAACCATCAGTAAAAAAACCCCTCTAATCTTTGGCAAATTCCCACCCCTTTTCTTTATTAATTTTTAAATACTTTATAGATCATCCTTATCTTTTCCTTAAAACCCCTTTTAAATGCGCCCAAAATAAAAAGAGCCTCACCTCAGGTGAAGCCCTCATTATTCTGTTATTCTTCATCAGCTTATGGCCGCCTTTACCGCCTTTAAGGTATTGATTATACTTTCATCTGTAAATACCTTAATCAGAAGATTAAAATCATAGCTGTCTATAAACTTCCTCATATATTCCGCATACGGTTTTCTCTCCAGATATTTAAGCAGAATAAAAGGCCGGCCAGGAGTATCGATATAGCTGGTAATAACTTCCTTGGCTCTCTTTATAAGGGTTTCGTCATCTTCTACCAGTTCATCAAAAATACCTCTTTCGAAGCAGTAAGCTGGACTTACCAGCTCTCCCTTAAAGATTATGTCCCGGAAATTCTTTTCGGTTCCCAGACCAAAGCGCATAATTTCCCCTTCAGCTGGGGTCAGGGAAAGCCCAATCTTGATTTCTGTCATGCCGATTTTGATCTTAGGATGGTTTTTAGCAATTTTATAATCACAGGCCATGGCTACAATCATTCCCGCTGCGGTTGCATGTCCATTTATCGCCGCCACTACCGGCTTAGAACAGGTAAAAAGCTTGTATAAAACTTCTTCTTCATATTTAAACCAGTCAACAATCGCTTCTGGACTCTCAAAAGTAGTAAAGGTTTCCAGATCAAAGCCACCGGAAAAATAGCGATCCTGTCCGGTAATGATAATCCCTTTTAGTTCTTCTTCCTGGTTTACCCGGTCAATAGCTTCTTCCAGTCCCTTAAGGGTGTCCTGGTGTATAGCTTTTACCCGGCCATAGCAAAAATTAAAGATAATAATATTATCCTCAATCCTGTACTCATATTTGCTCATTTTACACACCCTCTCCTTGTTGCCCAATTTAACTCTAAAGATAAACTACACTTTTTCCCCCTTATTTTCACCCCCTGTTCTTCAACCTATAAAAATTTCTCCCATTATTCTTTTTTTATTCGCAAAAATATTTATTTTTCCTGCCCTTGAGCCTTATTTTATCCCTTATCCAGTTCAAAGTAAAATTCTACTCCCCCTTCTACATTGGCCACCCCATAGGCATTGTTATCCAGTTCCTGAATAGCCTTTACAATAGCTAAACCCAGACCGGTTCCTCCATAACTTCTGGTCCGGGCTTTATCCACCTTATAAAAACTTATAAAAACCTTATCCAGGGCCTCTTCGGGTATATGGGAACCTGAATTATAAACTCTAACCCTTACCTTATGGCGCTCTTCATCTTCTTCTACTCTAATCCTTATTTTCCTTTCCCCATCCACATAATTGACGGCATTGTTGATATAATTGGTCAAAACCTCTTCTACCCGCAGGCTATCTGCATAAACGACAACCTCAGCCGGTTTTTCTACCTCCAGCTTTACCCCCTTATCAGCAAAAATCGGTTCATATTTATGCAGCACCTGGCTGATAAAAGACGATAAATCAAAATAATCTTTCTCCAGTTTCATATATCCGGATTCTATCTGGGCCAGATCCAGAAGCTCCCGCACCAGTTTATTCATCTTTTCGGCTTCATCTATTATCACATCACAGTAAAAATTTTTATCTTCTTCGCTCTCCGCCACATTAAGCTTTAATCCTTCGGCATATCCACGGATCAAGGACAGCGGTGTTTTAAGCTCATGGGAAACATTATATACAAACTCTTTTCTCATCTGATCAAGTTTTCTTTCTTTTTCTATATCTTCTTCCAGCTTGAGGTTAGCCTCCTTGAGTTCTCTTATCGCCCTATCCAGCTGATAAGATAAGGAATTAAGGCTTTCGGCAAGCTCTCCCAGTTCATCTTCACTCTTAATCTCACAGCGCTGGCTAAAATCAAGCCGGGCCATCTTCTGGGCAATATTATTCATTTCCCTTATCGGATGGGTAAAACGCCAAGCCCAAAAAAATACCACCAGACTTCCCAGAAGCAGGCTGGGAACTGCCGCCAGGAGGAAAAACCTTCTGGCTATTTCCACACTTTCTTCTACCGCCGCCAGAGGAGTGCTCAAAATCAAAAAATCTCCATTATCCAGCCAGTAAAACATATTAAGAAACCTAGTATTTAAAACCGGATCAATCACCAGTTCCATACCGCTTCTGGCCTGTGCCATTTCATAAAACCGAAACCAAAAGGGAATTTCTCTCCTTCCTGTCATACCCCGCATCTTTCCCCGGGTTACATACTTTATGTTCCCCCCGGCATCTAAAATAATCACACTGAGCCCCTTATCGCGTTCCAGGCTTTCCAATTTGATATCTATTTCTTCTATATCGCCAGTATAAACCCGATTAATATCAGCAGCCGTATTTCTAAGCAGCCTTTGTTTTTGTTTAAGATAAAACTCTCCCATATACCGCGTATTTAAAAAAATAAAAAAACTCAGAAAAATTAAGCTACCCAGCACAAAACCGCTAAAAAGCTTAAAACTTATCGACTTTTTCATCTTTCTCCCTCAAATCTATAACCTATTCCCCGTACAGTTTGAATATAGACCCCTTTATCCTTAAGCTTTAAACGCAAGTTTTTGATATGGGTATCTACAGTACGCATATCGCCATAATAATTAATATCCCAGACTGCATCTAAGATCTGCTCCCGGCTTAAAGCCCGACCTTCATTCCTAACCAGAAAATGCAATAGCTCAAATTCTTTGAGGGTAAGCTCTACCCTTTCCCCATCTACCTCTACCAGACGCCCCTTAACATCAATCTTAAGTCCTTTATAAATCTTGACTTCTCCATCTTCTTCTCCCATCCGGCGCAGTATAGCTTTTATCCTGGCTGTCAGTATCTGGGGGCTGAAAGGCTTGCTTATATATTCATCGGCTCCCAGTTCAAATCCAAAAACTTCATCTTCTTCCCCATCCCGCGCGGTAAGCATGACTACTGGCAACCTGGATCTTTTCCTTATTTCCCGCAGTACAGCCCAGCCGTCATATTCCGGCATCATTACATCTAATATTACCAGGTTTATTTCCCTATCTTCTTCTAAAATCTCCAAAGCTTTTCTGCCATCTTCCGCCTCTATCACCTTAAATCCTTCCTTTTTTAAAAAATCCCCTACCAGTTTGCGGATACGCTCTTCATCATCAACAACCAATACCTTTTTCATAACCTTTAAGCCTCCTGCTTCCCTTTACTATTATTTTAACCTCTCTTTGTGTCTTTTCTGTGAAGTTCAGTTGCCGAGCAAAAAATCTATAACTGCTAGGCAAAAATAGAAAAAATAACCTATAATATAGTAAAAGCTGCAGGCAGGGGGAAGTAAAAATGGTAAAAGAAATCATTCAAAAAGGATTTATCCGTCTCACCCCGCAAAAAACAGTGGGGTTTTCCCTTAAAGAGATGGAAACCAGGAAAAAAAGCGTAGCCGTAGTCGTCGATGAAAATGACTACCTCCTTGGCATCGTGGTTAAAGCTGATCTCTTTCGTTTTCTGCGCGAACCCGGCCACTACGAAGACTACCCTGTAGAACTGGCCATGACCAAATCAGTCATCACCGTAAAACCTGATGACGACATCCTTAAAGCTGCTAAGATGCTCAGGGAAAACAATATCTCAGCCATCCCGGTAATCGATGATGAAAACAAAGTTGTAGGCATAATCGGTTTAGAAGATATAGTCGATTACTGTATCCAGAAAAACAGCCTGACTTAAGGTGGCAGCCCCAATTCACCCCCAAATATCGGTTTCAACATTTTCTAAAAACAGGCAGGAAAATGCTTTCATGGCATTTTGTAAAAAGACTAAAAAATACTAAAATAGCTATGCCATTTATTTTATTGTGTAATCATCAGTTTAACATCGGTTCTTTTCTTTAACTACTTTAAATAGCTTCTTTTTAAAAAAGGAAAAAAATATCTTCAGGCGAATTTTATTAATATGCTTTTCCAAACAAATTACAAGAAAGGATGGAGTGAAGGTGAGCGAAAATCTGCGTTTAAATCCGCAGGGAGACAAGCCGGTAATCGATCCTTCCAGCTATGTAGATCCAACTGCAGTTATAATCGGTCCTGTAACCATAGGCAAAAACTGTTATATAGGCCCCCATACCGTAATCAGAGCCGATGAAGTAGATGAAAAAACCGGAAAAGTAGCACCTGTCATCATCGGGGATAATGTCAACTTGCAGGATGGGGTAATAATCCATGCCTTAGCCGGCACCAGCGTAGAAGTCGGCTCCAATACCTCTCTGGCT
Organism: Thermosyntropha lipolytica DSM 11003; assembly: GCF_900129805.1. Taxonomy (GTDB): domain Bacteria; phylum Bacillota; class Syntrophomonadia; order Syntrophomonadales; family Syntrophomonadaceae; genus Thermosyntropha; species Thermosyntropha lipolytica. The sequence continues at coordinate 16,598 of NZ_FQWY01000025.1, read as the reverse complement.
CATGGCTGTGTCGTACACGGTCCCTGTAAAATCGAAGCAGGATGCTTTATCGGCTTTAGGGCTGTAGTCTTCAAGACAGTAATAGGCAGTGGCAGTATGGTCAAACACGGAGCTATTGTCGAAGGAGTAAACATTCCATCTGGCAAACTGGTTCCTACCGGTGAAATAATAACCAGTGAAGACCACCTGGTTAAGCTTAAAGAGGTAGGCCAGGCCGAAAAAGAGTTTATGCAAGAAGTAGTACATGTAAACATGGAACTGGCTCATGGCTATAAAAAATAAAAATTTTAAGGAGAGGAATTAAGCCTCTCCTTCTATTTTTAGATTATTCTTTTTTTTAAGCATTCTTAGGCTGGGGAGCTTTTACCAGGAAGGTTAATACTAAAGCTATAACACAGAGAATTCCCGCCACCATAAAAGCCTGGGTAAAAGGCATAGAGGCACCAATTCTAGGTCCTACTATAGCTGCTGTTCCATAAGCCATAAATACTATGCCGTAGTTCATTCCCATATTGGCCGTTCCATAATAATCGGCCACCAAGGACGGGAACAGGCCTAAAAATCCGCCAAAACAGAATCCAACAGCTGAACAGGCTATAAGGAAAGTAGTATAATTCATAGGCACCTTGCTCATATAGAACATAGCCAGCGCAGATAAGATATACATGGCCATCAAAGCCGTAGTGCGTCCAATCTTATCTGACAATGTTCCCCATACAATGCGTCCCGCCGCATTAAACAGAGCAATTATGACTACCGCATTGGCAGCTATAAGAGCATCAAGCCCTACCAGTTGAGTACCAATATCTTTAGCAAACCCTATTACCATAAGTCCGGCTGTACATGCAAAAAGATACATAACCCACAGGAGATAGAACTGGTATGTACCCAGCATCTGTCCAGGAGTAAAATCAACTCCACTTCCTCCTTTACCGGCATCCTGGGGTGGAGTCCAACCCGGCGGGCAGTATCCAGCTGGAGGATTTTTAAGCAGCTGAGCACCAAGAACTACAAAAACCAGATAAATAAGTCCCAGATACATAAAAGTTTGACTTACATCGTAAATAGTAAGAAAATGGGTAGCTATCGGTTTAAAGAGCATACCACCAAGTCCAAATCCGGCTACGGCAATACCGCTTATAAGCCCTCTCTTGTCCGGAAACCACTTTACACAGGTGGCCAGCGGGCATACATAAGCCGTACCTATACCGGCACCACCTATTAAACCATAGTAGATGTAGAGCTGGGTTAAAGTAGTAGCCTTGCTGGCCAAAAACATGCCTATAAATAGAAGGATACCACCTGCAGTTGCTACCCAGCGCGGACCGATCTTATCCTGAATCCTACCTGCAATGATGGTAAAGAAAGCAAAAACAAAAATGGTAATCGAAAAAGTCGTAACTACCCCAGCCGGATCCCAGCCGTACTTGTCAATTAAAGGCTGATTAAAAAGGCTCCAGATATAAACAGCTCCCAAACAGAGCTGAATCATAACTGCTCCCACTACTACCAGCCAGCGATTTCCTACCTTATTTTCCAAGTTTATACCCCCTTAAATATTAATATTATACCAGCATAAGTCTAAACTCTTATAGATTATACTCTCCCCTTCCCCCTCCTTTTACCTGTTATTTAAACTTTCTCTCCCTCTCCCTATGTGCCTTTATGCACAACATAATAAAACTTATTCTGCTTTTTTATCCAAAATCCTGCCATAAAATTTCTGAATATAAGGTGCCACAGGGATATTTCTTTTGGTTACCATGAAAAAAGCCGGGATATTCCCGGCATCACTATTAAAACTCAAACCTTTACTGCTATCTCTGGTTAAAAGGACAGTTATTGCCGTTTCCCCTTTTCATCATGCCTTTGCCCCCAGGCAAGCGTATCGCCTTACTCACCTCTTTCGCCTGATCAATTGTAATAACACCTGCATCGAGCACATTTTGCAAAACATTTGGTTTCTCCCGGTTTTTAATATATTCTCTCCATTCCTCAGCCGTCATGGTAGCTCTTTTCGCCATATCAGCCTGTCTCTTTTCCATTTCTTCCTCTATTTTCGCCAGCAGTTTATCTGCCTGTTCCTGCGTTATAGTTCCTTTAGCTACCAGCTCAGCAAGTTTATCCTGTATTTCCTGTTTTCTCTCTTTTTCTCTTTCTTCACGCATAGCCTGCATTATATTTTCTGCCTGTTCAGAGGTGATTATCCCTTTTTCCACCGCATCACTTAACAGAGGATCCTTTTCTTCTCTCCTCTCTTTCCTGGCCTTCTGCCTTTCCTCCAGCATCATGGCTTTCATGTTTTTTCTGAATTCCTGTCTCTCCTTCATTTTTTCCGCCGCTAAATCTTTTAAGGTTTCTGCCTGTTCAGAGGTGATTAAAGAACGAGAAACAAGCTTTTCTAAAATACTCCCCCATTTTTCCTCCAGGTCTATTCCTCGTCCCATGCCCTGGTTTACCATCTGGTCCTGACCTATTCCCATTTTTCCTCCAGCCGCCAGAGCCAGACTTCCCGTTCCTAAAAGAAGTCCGCCGATTAAAAATACCCCTAAAACCTTAGTCCAAAAACTTCTTTTAATCAAAAAACCATCTCCTTTCTCTTATTTTTTACCCTCCGGCAATTATATTGTAAACAGCCTTTGTGAAGATACTGTGAACAAAAAAGCAAAAATAGTGGTGAAAATTTTCATAAAAGTTGTAATAACTGCAGTAAAGCTTATAATAAAAGCAAACATATTTTAAAAAGGCAAAATTTTATATTCAAGGAGGTAATTACATGGCAGGAGATAATATTATAACCACCGAAGTCAACTGGCAGCATGTCGGGATAAAAAGTATAGCTCAAGTAGAAGATTATAAAGTAGTGATGGACTGGCCTGTCGCCAGTGGGGGGACAGGTGAAGGCCCTACCCCGCTGCAGATGCTGCCTGTTTCCCTGGGAGGATGCATAATCGCTATGATAGCTATTGTGGCCAGAAAAAAACGAATGGAAATAAAAGACATCAAGGTAAAAGTTGAGGCTGTAATCGAAGGGGGAAATGTAAAAGAAATAAATTATCAGGTAAAGGTAGATGCTCCCTATACCCCTGAAGAAATAGAAAAGCTTATCGAACAAGGTGTTAAAATATGCCCGGTTAAAAACGCCCTGGGAGTACCGGTAAACCGCATAGCATAATCTGCACTCGCTTAGCCAATAGACAAGAAAGAGGGAATAACCTTTAGCAGTTATTCCCTCTGATTTTTAATATCACATTTTTAGGCCGCCTTTTCAATCCGCATACGGTAGAAGGTGCGCCATACAAATATGAGAGCAATTACCAGGAAGCCTATTCCCGCATAAGTAGCCATGCTGCTGAAAGCAGGGGAAATAGCAATTTCCATCGCCAAAAGCCCAAACAAGGTGGTAAACTTAATAATCGGGTTTAAAGCTACTGCCGTAGTATCCTTGAAGGGATCGCCTACCGTATCTCCTACTACGGTTGCATCATGCAGCTCAGTTCCCTTTTCCTTAAGGTCTACTTCGACTATTTTCTTGGCATTGTCCCAGGCTCCTCCGGCATTAGCCATAAATACTGCTTGGAAAAGACCGAATACTGCTATTGAGATAAGATATGCTACGAAAAGGGATACAGCATCCACTCCTTTTACGGGAGCAGAGAGGCAGGCAAAAGCTAAAGCAAAAGAGAATATCCCGATGAATATGTTGAACATACCGGCCTGGGCATACTGGGTACATATTTTTACTACTTCTTTGGAATTCTCGGTAGCAGCTTTTTGACTGGTAGTATCAAGCTTGATATGGCGCTTGATATATTCAACTGCCCGATAGGCACCGGTAGTTACTGCCTGAGTAGAGGCACCTGCGAACCAGTAAATTACCGCACCCCCACATATAAACCCAAATAAGGTGTAGGGATTAAGCAGGGTTAAAATACTTTCCGGCTGAACCCCCAGTACATTCTGAATAACCAGAATAAGGGAGAAAATCATGGTAGTAGCACCAACTACAGCAGTACCAATAAGCACCGGCTTAGCCGTAGCTTTAAAGGTGTTACCAGCTCCGTCGTTGGCCTCCAGAAAATGCTTAGCCTTTTCAAAATTCGGTTTAAAGCCAAATTCTTTTTCAATCTGCTTGTCTACTTTGGGAATAGTTTCAATAAGCGAAAGCTCATAAATAGACTGGGCATTATCCGTAACCGGGCCATAGCTGTCAACCGCAATCGTAACCGGCCCCATACCCAGCATACCAAAAGCTACCAGACCAAAAGCAAATATAGAGGGATAAATCATAATAGCTTCCAAACCATAACCGCTGGCTACATAAGCTATAAACATAAGAGCTAAAAATACCATCCCAATCCAGAAGCTGCTGAAGTTACCTGCTACCAGTCCAGAAAGAATATTAAGAGATGGTCCACCTTCCCGGGAAGCTTTTACAACTTCTTCGGTATGAGCTGACTTGGGGCTGGTAAATATCTTGGTGAATTCAGGAATAAGGGCGGCTCCCAGGGTTCCGCAGCTTATGATAGTAGCCAGTACCACCCATATAGCCTGCAGTTCCGGGGCAGCGTTGGAAACAGGGCCTAACATGTAGTAACTTACCACATAAGTAACAGCAATGGAGAGAAGAGAAGTTATCCACACCAGGTTGGTTAACGGCTTTTCAAAATCCATATCCTGACTGTTCCCATATTTAGCCTGGGTAAAAACATTGTTAATATAGAAAGCAACTACGGAAGTTATTATCATAAGTATGCGCATAACAAAAATCCAGGTCAAAAGCGTAGTCTGCAGAGCAGGTGCTACCGCCAGTACTATAAAGGTAACCAGAGCGACTCCGGTAACGCCATAAGTTTCAAAACCGTCTGCCGTAGGTCCTATACTATCCCCGGCATTATCTCCGGTGCAGTCAGCAATAACCCCGGGATTACGGGGATCGTCTTCTTTGATCCCAAAAACAATCTTCATAAGGTCAGATCCGATATCAGCAATCTTGGTAAAAATACCCCCAGCTATACGCAAAGCGCTGGCTCCTAAAGATTCACCTATGGCAAACCCTATAAAGCTTGCACCTGCCAGTTCCCGGGGTACAAAAAGCAGGATGATGAGCATAATAATGAGTTCTACCGATACCAAAAGAACCCCTATACTCATACCTGCATCGATAGCGATATTAAACACCTTGGTGGGTTTTACTTCCAGCCCGGCAAAAGCAGTACGGCTGTTAGCCACCGTATTCATACGGATTCCATACCAGGCAACCAGGTATGATCCCATCATACCTATAATAGTCCACATGAGGATAAAGAGAACGCCGCTCACTCCAGTATGCTGCAGATAGCCAAAATAGAAAGCAATACACAAACCTATGAATAGGAAAAGGATGAGGAGGAACTTACCTTGCTGAATAAGATAAGTCTTACAGGTTTCATATATCGTTTCTGCCACATCCAGCATAGATTTATGAGCTGGATATTTTTTGACCTTGGCATACTGGTACAGACCAAAAAGCATCCCCAGCACACATACTGCCAATCCCATCATGAGAAGCTTGCTCTGATCTGGTTCTAAAACTGGAAGTACCAAATTGGCTTCACTAGCTATAGCTAAGGCTGGTGTAAGAATAACTGCCACTAGGCTTACAAAGCTTATCCATAAAGCTTTAGCCTTTTGTAAATACGTCTTCATCTGCTACCTTCCTTTCCCCAAGATATTTTCCTGCAACTAGACGATAACTATATGTCCCTGCCACCTGCAGGTTTTCACAAAACACTACATACAGGAACTTCAAGCTCAAAGCAAACTTTGCGCCTCCTTCAAGTTACCTCCAATATCTACCTCCTTTCTCCCCTAACTAATTAGGCTATACTTTTTACGGCAAAATTTTTATATATTATACACTATTTTTTTCTCGATTTCGATATTTTTTATGTTCGAAATTTATATTTTTAGAATTTAATTTTCTGACAATTCTCTCCGTCCGGTTTCCCCCAATAAAAAATCCCTGGTCGGAAGCTAATTCAACCAGAGAAAAAAATTTTTTAACTAATTCTTTTTTAGCTCATCGTTTGTGTATTTTTTAAAATCACCTAAAAACCCTCCAACCCTCCCCCATGTACCATAACTGCTTTCTCAGGCTGTAAAAACTCCAAAATATGTAGAAGATCCTCATAACCAGCATGAGCAGAAAGATTAACTTTAAGCCAGACTAGCCTGTAATCATTAAAAGCCTTTATAAAACTTATATTTTCATCTTCTTCCATATAACCTGTCTGGATAACGGCAAATTTTCCTCTCTTTAAAAGCTTCTCTAGATAATGGTAGGAAGTTGTCCCTCTTTTGAGCATACCTGAACTTGCAACTATAACTGGATATAAAATTAAATTGCTTTCTACACCATTGCTTGACAGAACAGATACATAAGAACTTCTTTCCTTAAACCCTGCTATCCTGTTAACAAAATAGTAAAAAACAGGCACTGCCTGTCCAGCAAGCAAAACAGGCACCCTATGATCCATATCAGCTAAAACCGCTATTATTTCCTGAGCTCTGCCAATCGCAAAAGCAGGCAACAAAACCTTTATCCCTACCTCTGTCAGCTCTTCTACCATCCTTCTCAACAATATCCTGTTGTCTTCATAATTCAGGCCATTAGCCTCTTTACAGCCATAAGTCGTTTCCATAACAAGAACATCAACCGGTTTTCGGTTCAGAAAGGACAAATCAAGCCCCCTAACCGTAAACTGGTCATGAAGACAAAAATCCCCTGTGTACACAAGCCTTTTCCCTTCGGCCTCTAAAATAAAACCTACTGATCCTGGTATATGTCCGTTAGCAAAAGGCTCTACAGATATTGAATCACCTATCACTACCGGCCTGTCTTCCCTTAGCAGGCAGATGTTTATTTCTCTAAAAATAGAAGGATCCACCTTGCCTATAAGATTATAGGTGTCTTCGGTTAAATAAACCGGTATCTTCTTTCCTTTTAATATCCCCAAACTTCCCCAGTGGTCAAAATGAGCGTGGCTTATAAAAACCGCCTTTAGGTCTTCCCAGTTTATGCCATTTGCTTCTAAAAAATCCTGCATGTGTAAACCACCATTACTTTCTCCTGCTGCATCACCCAGATCAAAAAGTATCACTTTATCCTGCACCTTTACTATGTGCATACTTCCTGCATTATAAGACCAGGGATAAGAAATTATCTCAAAAGTTTCATCTTTTAATCCCTGATAATAAAATTTAGTTTGGTTCCTTATCTTCTCCTTATCCGGCATAAGCCCCTTTTTTGTCCCTATAAAATCCCGGTTATTTAGACTCCATGCCCTTTCCCCAATATACTCACCAACAAGCGGTTCCAGCCATCCTTCTTCCAGTACATAGGAAAGATAACGCTCCCTTCTCTTTTCATCAAACACGGCTATCAAAGTGCAGGCATGGTTGTACAAAGCTCTATTCCCATCCAGCTGATAAACCAGGATATCGGCTATATAGTCCAGCAACTTTTTCTTTTGGCCTGAGTTTTCCGACATTAATATCTTTTCCTGCAGAGCATAAAGCATAACTTCTGGCCTATTAGAATTGCGTTCATAATACTCCTTTATACAGGCAGGAAGAGAATTTGAGGGGAAAAAGAAGACAACAAACATATCCATAATCTCAGCTGCACAAACCGGGATATTTTCCAGTTCCATACAGAAACGCTCCCAGGAATTCCAGAAAATATCTGCTGCCATTTCATAATAGCCAAGCTGCAGAAGAGATAAAACCTCATAAAACCTGTAAAAAAAATTCTTCTTTCTTTCCCATCCCAGATGAGCAAAATAATAAGCCAGCTGATAATCGCGCATGCGATAATACATAACCACAAGCAGATCTAGGTCTTCCCCATCCCCCTCTAACAAAAACTTTTTCCAGGCCCATGCTTTGTAATATGGTGAAAAATCACCTCCCGCCAAAATCTCCAGCTTCTTCTGCCAGTTTATGCAATCTACTTCGTGGTTCCTTTCCACTTTCACCACCTACTTTCCTACTCCTCCTGGATCCACCGATTTTAAAATTTTCAAAGCTTTATTCTTTACTTTTCCCTCATAATTCTCTGTTATATAGAACAAAAAACGTTCCAGTTTTTTGCCATTTTTTTTGTTAAAATTCTTCACATAATACCTTCCTGTCATTTCCAGCAGGCTTAAAAAAACCTCTTCTTCCTGCAAGCCATAGCTACTTTCATTTTCAAAGCCAAAAACCCTGAAAATTTCGGCAAAAGATGCCTCCAGATCATTCATCTGCAACTTATCCAGGGCGCGGCTTATATTATCTGCTGCTTTTATAATATCTTCATTCTTTCTCTCCCGCAGAATAGTCACAAACTGTTCATTAATAATTTTCTGTATCTCTGTTCTCCGTCCCCCATAAAATTGATTTAGGTAAGAGATTATTTCTCCGGCCCTTTCCTCACTGCCGGCCAAAAAATGTTCTATCAGACGGGACAAATACTCCTCCTTGCCACTCAGATAATAGTAAGTCCACATAGCAATATCAAAACATGAAAAATTGCGGCTCAAAAAATGGTCATCATCTTTATAGTTCAAAAACCCCAGGGTTACCAGAGCATCTTTTATTTCTCCTGGTTTGCAATCTCCACTTTTAAGTGTTTGCATAATATACAAAGCAGCCTCCGGTCTCCTGGTATTGCGCAGAGCAAAAAACACCTGTTTGCGCAGGGCTTTATTTTTTAAATAGCCTATCAATTCTTCAAAAGCTTGCTCCCTCTCCTGAAAAGAACAACTGCTTCCCGGATTTGCTTTATTAGAAAGTTCAAAAATCAGCTGTTTGGTATCTCTTGCCAGGTTATTTTCCTGGCCCGCAGCAGTTTTATACTGTGCTAACAAATTATTTATACGATTATAAACATAATTGCTTACTCCAGGAGAAGAAAGGAAGTTCTCAAAATCATTTACCGATTCCGGCATATAACGATAAAAATTCTTCTCCCAAAGATTAAGCATATATCTATCCTTGTCTGTATTTTTCTGCAACCTCCTGGCCATATTAAAAACATAAATCAATAACTCCCGGTGTCCGCTTTCGATTAAAGCTTTAAAAACATCTGTTTTCAAGCTCTCATCCATTCCATAAATTCGATAAACCAGTTTCAAAAGTTCAATATCTCTGGTAATACGCACAATTTCTATCGCTATTTTCAATTGCGGAAGCCAGTGCCACTTATGAAGTATATGGCTTACAACCTCTTTCCCTTCTTCTTCCCACTGTACCATATTGGCAGCAGCTACTTCAGCAATAGATTCATATATATAGCGGTTAGCAATAAATTTATTTATCGCTTTACTTGCATATAACATACATTCAATCGGGCATACCCTTTTGCGGTTCATTTCCTCACACTTATCCGCAAGCTCTGCCTTAAAAAAAATTGCAAAACCTTCATCTATCCTTGTCCCATCTATTCCTCTATAAATGTAGAGAAAATCTTCTACATCCTTCCTGTCAAAATGATAAATAAATAAATTTTTATCCTCTCCTATGAGCCTAGCCCCCGTAGGCTTAAAAAGGCTCAGGCTATCTATCCATTCATTTTCTTTAAATCTTTCCCGGTACTTTTGTAATTCTCTTAAATCCTTTATCCTTTCACCAGGCATAATCTAACCTCCTTTCTTCTACCGGCAAATCACGTTCTATGGTAAGTTCAATAGGAGGATTATCCTTGACTTTCATAGTAATGCTTAGAATCTTATTTTTATCAATCTTATATTCCACATCAATAGCTGTACCGCTTTCTACCGGATAAGAAAATTTAGCCACATAAGACTTCTGTATCCTCATTTGAGGGTCAAAAGCATCCTGCCCTCCATAAAGATTTATCTTTATCCCCGAAGGAGAAGTAGTTTTAAGCCTTTTTTCCAGCTTACCTTCATAAGGTACTGGAGTTTGTGCCGGAATTATAACTTCCGGCAAACCGTTTTCAACATCTATCATAATAGCTTCAGCCAGAACATTTATTATGTCATAGCTTATCTCCTTAAGGTCATCTTTTTTAATCTGTTTGCTGTTATCTCTCATTATTTCCGTACGCAATCTTTCCTGAACCACATTGTAATAATGGTAGATAGCAGCTCCATTGGCTACTGATTCCGTAGGAGAATCAGCCACAAAAATCCCCTTGCCAAATTCCTTCTCTAATCTTTTCTGCAGCTTCTGATAGCGCGACATGCCGCCTGTCATATATATAAAATCTATGTCTTCAGGGGTAAGCCGGTAAGCAGATAAGGTTTCATAAACCGGATCAATGATATTCTTCCTTTCCCGGGCTTCCCTCTCTGTTCTTACCTTTTCACTTCTTCGCTGGTATAAGCGTTCTGTGGCCTGGTCATATTCTTTTTTGCTGATTACAAATTCATAAGGCCTTTTTTGATAAAACTCTGGTACCGTTCTTTGAAAAATAATATTTTCATCCTTTTCCTCCCTTCCATCCAGATAATTCATCATCACCTGACTAGATATACTTTCTTTGGCTTCTTCGGCAAAAACAACCAGCTTGTTGAACATCTCCTCCTTTTCCTCATCTGTTAAATGTTCAGGATTAATTTTATGCTCCCTTATAAAACAGTGAAATAAATAATCAGCCGCCCAAAAATCAAAGTCTATCCCTCCTAATTCTTCATATCTGCCGACCGCCAGTTCCCTGAAAGTCAGACTTAAGCCTTTGCGGCTCACTTCCACCACTGCTATATCACAGGTTCCCCCTCCTATATCAAAAACCATTATCCTCCGAGGTGCGGAAAAATCGATTATGCTCTCCTCTTTTACCGATTCCTTGTTGACAAAGTAAATAAGCGAAGCAGTAGGTTCGGGAAGGATAACAATTTCATCCTTATTAAAGCCTGCTATTTCAGCTGCCCTGATGGTATCGTAAATCTGATCATTGTTGAAAGAAGCCGGAACAGTAATTACCGCACCTTTTATCTCTTTTCTTGTATATTCCTCTGCAGCTCTGCGGCATCTCTTTAAAATCTCAGCCGCTACATCACAGGGAGTAATAACCTGCCCATCAATCTCCCATCTGTAACTCTGACCTATATAACGCTTACTGTTTGCTATAGTCCTGCCTGACTGGTAAAATCTCATGTCTTTAGCACGCTTGCCTACTATGCGCTGGCCATTATGGTCAACATATAATACTGAAGGAAGATATCTCATCTCCGTTAAGGCATTATTAGAATCGTATTGAGGAATGCGAATAACCTCAGGATAAAACTCTTCTCCTGATCTTCTTTTTATGCCCAGAGCAGCTACCGTATTGGTAGTCCCCAAATCTATACCCAGATAAAAATCAGCCACAAATCTCCCCCCTATTTCCTCATCCTTTACTCTTCTACCCTAACTACCGGCAAAATAATATTTTTACCTTTATATTTCCAGCCCGGCATTACAATCTCTCCTGTTATCTGCCGCGCCTCTTTTACATCCCGATCCACAACAAAATCAATCCCTATGCCCTCGGCTTTAAATACCTCTTTTGCCCCGATTCTATCCGTATCGCTGCTTTTAATACCCACCTTTTCCAGAGCCACAAAAAAATTGCGCAGCAAAAGCCGGATATCTTCCAGGGAAAATTCCTTGCCGGTATAGGCAAAAAGAAACAGCTGGCTTAATACATGCCCATATTCAGGTTTATTAAGGATAAAAATAATATCTTTTACTGCTGTTTCATAACGCTGTCCGGCATATGCATATAAACTTTCTATTTCCCGTTTCAAATCCAGGCACTCGTTCTTATATTCCTCTATCTCTTCCTGGAGAAGGCTTATCGTAGTTTCATACTTTTCCAGCAAAATATCCGTTTCCCGGCTTATATCTTTTTCTGCCTCCTCTTTGCCTATTTCTTCCTCCGGTCCTTTTACCCCGGCAGCGTCATGCCCTATTTTTCCAGCTGTATCCTCCTCTACCGTCATAAAAACCGCTTCCTGCTTGCTTTCTCCTGTTTCTTTTATATCTCGAACTCTTGCTTTTTGTTGGCCCTCGGCTGCAGCCAGACCCCTTCTCTTACTGTATTCTTCCGCCGCTTCTTCAAATATTTTCTCCCAAACAGGCACTCCCGGACTAAAAACCGCAGCCAGGGCATTTTCATCTGCACTTAAATTAGGTAAATAAAGGCGATTAAACTTCTGTACCCTTAAAACAACTTCTTCTCTGTTTAATAAATCGGCTGGAACTTTGGCCTCTATAAACTGAAGCACATTATCCTGTAATTCCTTATATTCCCTTATAGGCTTATGAACAAAAACCAGCTTATAAGCTGTATCAACCAGGAGTCTAAACAAAAAAGCCTCGCTTTGTATTTTCTCTACCCCATTATCCTTGTATATCAAAAAATGCATTTTCTCCTCCCGGGCATAATCCATAATTTCCTGCGGTACTCCCTGCCATTCCCTTTCCGGGAAAAATTCTCTTAACCCTTCCTCCAGCCATTTAGGTCTTATTTCTCCGGTAAAAAGACAGCTCTTTTCAATCAGAGTATCCAGCTGAGCCCAGAAAAGCCATTCTCGTCCCTTTTCTACGCCGAAAAAATCTAAAACTTCATTTCTTATCTCCATAAAATGCCTTTTAGAACGAAAATCCCTGGGAACAAAATTTTCTCGTCTGCGGTTTTCCCTTTCCCCTCTCGATTCCCTATACATTCCTTTATCTCCCTTCCGCCTGTTATTCTATAAAGCTAAATCTTCTTCGCTGAAAAAATCCTCTTCTTCCTGCCAAACCGTTTCCTCCAAACTTTCTGCCTGCGGCACTTCATACGCATCATAAAGATAGAGCTGATCTAAAACCTCCAGGGTTCCTCTTATATAGGTTCTTACTGTAGTCTCACCTAATCTTTCCAGGATATCTTCCAGGTCTACCTTCAGCCTCTTTCCATAGGCAGCCTGGTACAAATCGACTACCTGTTTTAGCAGAAAAAGCAGCTTTTCTTTCTTAACCGGCTTTACCGTAGGATTATGTTCACTTACTGCCCACCGGAAAAAGTATTCCATCTTCCTCTTCCAATCTTCTCCCAGTCTTGCAGTCTTGCCCCAGCTATTTCAGGTATATTATCCCGGTCATTATTCCGTTCGGCATACCATAGTTCGCTCTGCAAGCGGCTGGCAGCAGCTGCTACTACATAGATAGGATATTCATGTTCTCCACCTATATTCAAAAGCCAGTACAAATTCCTGTAAGCAGCAAGCCGCGACTGCCTTCCCAGCCTTCCCATCAGTTCCAGCTCATCGATTAATATAACCCATCCCTTATAGCCGCAAAACTTTATAAGATCAGCCATAAGCCCCAGATAGGCTGTCATATGGTCCCGCGGTTTAAAGTTCTGTTCCAGCCGGGGAAAAGGCTGCCCGTGATTGCGGCGATATATATTTTTAAGTTCCGGCATAGCAATCCTTACTCCCATAAGGTCAGAATAGAGCAGTTCCTGTTCTTCGGGATCAGAAGCCATAAATTCTTCCAGCACTATAACCGGCAATTCGTGGACATAGCGTTTCTTTTCATACATGGGAGTACCGGCCAAACTAGACAGCCTGGTCGAAGCCAGACGATTATATATGCCATAAACCGAAGAATCCGGAGTCCTTATGCGCTGAGCAGCGCGGGCATAAAAAGTATCCAATCTCTGACCTGATACTTCCCGGCTCAAAGAAATCATACTAACCGCAAACCCCATATCTAAAGCAGTATGTTCAATAGCAGTTAAAACATGGGTTTTTCCCTGTCCGTACTCTCCCCATATAATCCTCCCCTCCGGTATCCTACCGGCAGCAAAAACCTCCAAATCTTCCTTTATCTTATCTGTCAGCTCCTCCCGCAAATCCGGTAACAAGCGGGTAGAATAGCGGGAAGGCACTCCCGAGCGCAGAGCTTCCACCACCTGCATAGCCTTAAATCTTTCCCTTCTATCTGTTTCCCCCAGCTTAGGCATAAAATCCCTCCTCTATTCTCTAGTTGCCAGCCAGGCCACTTCCATCACCGTATCCTTCAAAAGCGAGCCTGTTTGGGGCAGTTCAAGCCCTTTTTTCATCCTTCTTTTAAAACCAGCTTTTTTCAGGACTGTCTGCAGCCTCATATTAAGCTCGTTTTTCACCTCATATTTCTTAAGCAAAAGATTAAAATACTTGTCTACTTCCACCACATCAGCCAGAGAATTAAACCTGTCAATCCCGGTAAGCCCGCTCTGGATACGCATCCAGAGGGCCTCATAACTCTTAAATCCCCGTCTCATATCTTCCAGCATTTCCGGGCGTCCAGCTATCACGATAAAAAGATGGCGTAAAAGATCACCGTCATCAATAAACTGTCTTATCATCTCACAAACATCCTTCACCGCCCCGGGGGTATAATAATGGCGGCCGGTTTCCGGATTTATATCTGCTATAACCTCACCATCATCAATAAGCAAAACCAACCCCCTTCTGCCAGCTAAAACCAGCACTTTTACCAGGGCATCCAGCCAACTGCGGGCATTGCCTTTGTTTAGTTTCTCAAAAGCCTGGATCCTGCTCCTCTCATTGCGATTCAAATTTTTCCCTTGCAGCCATTCCCCGGCTATAGCAAGAAGGGCTTCACATTCTTCTTCTGATTCCAGCATGGCTTTCAGCATAGAATAAACAAAACTTTGAAAACTCGGAGGCAAATCAGCCTTTTTCACAAAAGAGGCTGCCCCTCTTATAAATTCCCTTCTGGCCTCATTAATGGGAATTCCTCCCTCTACCATCAGTTCATACACGGTTTTCGTCCCATCATAAACATCCTGATAACCCATAAAAACTGCAAACTGCCTGGCCAAATCCCGGCTTAAAGCTTTTACATCTATACCTTCCGCTACCATCCGGTAGAGAGAAACCATATCATTAAACTTAAAAAAATCCTGCCGCAGCGAAAAACTCACCGTTTCATAACCTTGCTGCCGGGCATCCACCTCAATAAGTTTTAAAAGATGGCTTTTCCCGCTGCCTTCTTTTCCTACCAGGATCTTTACCTTGCTTCCTCCTTCTTTTATAAAAAAGTCCAGGTAATGTTCCTTGACCAGATAAGGCCAAAGTTCATAACCCAGAGTCATTTCCTCCAAAACCTGGGGATCAGAAGGCGGCTTGCCTTCCCGTAAACAGGCTAAATCCCTTTCCGTAAGCACAGTTATTCCTCCCCTTCCTTGTAAAAATTAATACTCTTTAGCCGGTGTTCCCGGCCCTGGCTGTCTATCACTACCATTGCCCGTTCCTGATGGCGGGCATAGCCAAACTCCAGCCGATAACCTGCAATTCCGGCTCCCAGACTTTCCCTTACCCGGGCAATGTCAAACATAAACTGTTCCCGGGTGTATTCCCTCCGGAAACCCCGGTGTAAAGTAAGGATACTGTATATAGTCTCTAGGGGGACCGCCCTGCCCCACAATACCTCCTTTTCCCGGTAAACCTCCCGGTTGGCATACTGATAAGCAGCCAGCAAAGCCTGCACAAACTCCTCGCGGTTAAACCTGCCCCGGGTTATCTTCTGCCAGTATTGCGCAATTTCCCGGGCTGCCTTTTCCGGTTCTAAAGCATATAAAACCTTTTTCTTTTTGCCGTACATAACCCTTATTTCCATATTTGCCGTATCAATAACCAGTTTCAAGGGAGGCACCATATATTCCGGAAAGCTTCCTGCCACCGCAAGCTGATTCTTCTTAAGCTCTTCTTCCAGCCTTTTCCCGTATTCGGGAGCCAGCACCATACTGCGCAACCCTTGCAACCTCAAAGCCTGCTCTTCCCGGTATGTCTCCCAGGAAGCAGAAATATCCCTGAAAATTTCCTCTGCTTCCTTAAGCTTTTTTTCTCCCTCTTTCCAGTTCCATTCCCCTTCTTTTTTCTGTACTTCTCCCAAAATCTGCACCATTCTCTTAAACCTTTTAATCTCCTGGCTTCCTTTATCCTTTTCCAAAAACCAGCCCCCCTTTTGGCAACTTCTTTATTAAAATTTTAAAAACTCATACTGACACCTTACTGTCAGTATGAACCCAGCCGATACAAAAAATTTTTAACTCGTGGCATCTTTTTCCCGAAAATTTCTGTTGTCGTATACTGTATCCCGTATATTTTGAATTATTTTGTCGAAATAATAAAAAAATGCACCTTATCCTCTTTCTTCCTTTTGTCATTATTCGCTTTACCTGCATAATTTCCTTCCTGTCTTATGCCTGGTATACAATACCCGATAACCAGTCTCGTTTCCTATACCTGGCCAGAAAAAGAAAAAACCTGAAGAAAATCTCTTTTCTCCAGGTTGAATAGAAGCGAAAAAATCGCCTTCTGTTTTTCATCCAGCAAAACCTGGCGGGCCCTACGCAGTTCTTCCCGCAGGAACTCTTTTCAAAGCCAGAGCAAAAGCCTTTTTAATTTCTTCCCGGCAAGCATCATCACTTACCGTTCCACCTTTCATAGAAAAATATCTACTCCAGGCTTCCTGTTTCATAGACCGGGTGCTCGTAGACCGGTTTCCCGTTCCGCCGCAGAGCCAATCTCCACAGGCGTTAATTCCCGCAGAACTTGCGGTACTCATGTTTA
>NZ_FQWY01000043.1 GCF_900129805.1 Thermosyntropha lipolytica DSM 11003 | reverse complement strand
CTTATGCAGTATGCAAATATTGCATAAACATGAGTACCGCAAGTTCTGCGGGAATTAACGCCTGTGGAGATTGGCTCTGCGGCGGAACGGTTTTAAAACCGGTCTACGAGCACCCGGTCTATGAAACAGGAAGCCGGGAGTAGATATTTTTCTATGAAAGGTGGAACGGTGAGGATATGGAAAAAGTAAGGCTTACCCAGATGGTAAGGGCAGCCGGCTGAGCAGCCAAAATAGGTCCGGGGACCTTGGAAAAGATTTTGGCAGATTTTGAACTGCCCTCCCATCCCGATCTTCTGGTAGGTTTTGGGACCAGGGATGATGCCGGGGTTTTTAAAATAGGTGAAGATACGGCTTTAATTCAGACGGTAGACTTTTTTACCCCTATGGTAGATGACCCTTATATTTTTGGGCAGGTGGCAGCCACCAATGCCTTGAATGATGTTTATGCCATGGGTGGAAAGCCTCTTTTAGCCATGAATATAGTATGCTTCCCGCAATGTGCCGATATTTATATACTAAAGGAGATCCTGCGTGGGGGTTTGGATAAGATAAAAGAAGCTGGTGCCCTTCTGGTAGGCGGGCATACGGTCGATGATAATGAGCCTAAATATGGACTGGCAGTTACCGGTATAGTTCATCCCCACAGGATAATTGGCAATGCCGGGGCTAAGGCCGGGGATGTGCTCTTTTTGACCAAGCCGCTGGGGAATGGAGTAATAGCTACCGCGATCAAGGCGGAAATGGCTTCTAAAGAGGCTTATGAGGAAGCAGTTTTTTGGATGACCATGCTCAACAAAGAAGCCTGTTCTGCCATGCAGGAAGTCGGGGTTAATGCGGCTACGGATATTACAGGTTTTGGCCTTATAGGCCACCTGTATGAGATGGCTTCTGCCAGTGATGTTAACGTAGAAATCTATGCGGAAAAGATAGGTTTTATGAAGGAAACCCTGGATCATGCCCGTATAGGCTTAATACCCGGGGGAGCTTATACCAACCGGGAATACCTCAAGGATAAGGTAGAAATAGATGCCCGGGTAGATGCAGTAGTTGCTGACCTTCTCTTTTCTCCCGAGACGGCAGGAGGGCTTTTGCTGGCCGTGCCTGAAGACCGAAGGGAAAAAATGGCCTGGGCTTTAAAAAGCAGAGGATGTACTTTTTTTGAGATAGGAAAGGTTACAGGTACCGGTTATGAGCGGATAAGGATTTTGCCTTAAAAAGGCTAAAAAAGGGGGAGGTTCATTACAAGGTGCAGCGCAAGGAATTTAAGCTGGGGGATGTTGTGCGCATGAAAAAGCCGCATCCCTGTGGAAGTTATAACTGGCAGGTGATACGGATGGGAGCAGATATAAAAATAAAATGCCAGGGCTGTGGCCGTATAGTTATGCTGCCCCGTCTGGAATTTGAACGTAAAATGGTAAGGGTAGAACAGAGTTCTACTCCATCATAGCTGGCATATGCCTTTTACCCTCCGCGCGGAGCAAATGGTCGGGATATGCATATATTGTTATTAGGATAGAAATATCTTGCTGGGTGCGGGAGGGTGAGCAGTATGGGCATGAAAATAGTAAAGAAGAATGCTTTCAGCAAAGGGGATCTGGTAAAAGTAAAAGATATGCCTGCTGGGGAAAGGTTTTGCATTATTGGTTTTAAAGAAGGTGTCCATGATGAGCCAGTTGCTATACTAAAGGCTTTATTTAATGAAACCTATATTATCGAAAAGCCGGTTAGCAAGCTGGAGAACCTCCTTATAAAAGGAAAGCTTTAAAAAACAGGGGCAAAAAACTTGCACCTTTTGTAAAATATTGATATACTTTCATATGTGTTATGTCCCCTGCTCCGTTTGGGCAAACGGAGCCTGTACCCATTTTTAGTGGGTTAGACCGTAGGGAGGAGGTGCGAGAAAGATGCGTGCATATGAAATGATGTTTATCCTGAAGCCTGATTTAACCGATGAGCAAATCGCGGAAGTAAAAGAAAGGCTGAAAAAAATTATCGCCGATTTGGGCGGTGAGTTCCTCGGTGAGGCTGAAGGATGGGGCAGAAAACGCCTGGCTTACGAAATTGAGAAATACAATGAAGGTATTTACTCGGTATGGAATTTCCAGGGTGAGCCGGCAGTTGCCCATGAGTTGGACAGGGTTATAAAGCTGTCTGACCGCGTTTTGCGCCATATGATTTTGCGTAAGGATGAGAAGTAGGGCCTTACAGGTTGGGGGGGAGTATGCATTGTTAAACCGTGTTATTTTGATAGGCCGCCTTACACAGGACCCCGAACTTCGATATACTCCGAATGGCGTGCCGGTATGCCGGTTTACCCTGGCAGTGAACCGGAAATTTAATCGTGAAGAGACTGATTTTATCGATATCCTGGTCTGGAGAGGAATGGCCGAAAATTGTGCCCAGTATTTAAGCAAAGGACAGATGGCGGCGGTAGAAGGAAGGCTTCAGGTCAGGACTTATGAGGGACGTGACGGCATAAAACGTAAAGCAGTAGAAGTAGTAGCCGACGATGTTCGCTTTCTAGCAAAAAGCGGAAGTGCCAGCCAGGGAGCTGCTGCCAGCCGCCGGCCGGATAGTGATCCCTGGAGTGATATCGGCGAAGAAATCAGCATAGAAGATCTGGATATAGTTGATAGAAGTGAAGATGATGAAGTTCCTTTTTAGGTTGGAGAAGAGGAGGGACAAGGATTGAAAAAGGAAAAGCGGAAAAAGAAGCGTCAGTGTAGCTTCTGCGCGGACAAGATTGATGTTATAGATTACAAAGATGTGCCCAGGCTGCGCCGTTATATTACGGAAAGAGGAAAAATAATCCCCCGCAGGATTAACGGCAACTGTGCCCGTCATCAGCGGCAGCTTACCAGAGCTATAAAAAGAGCAAGGGTTATGGCCCTTTTGCCTTTTACAGCGGAATAAAATAAGCCCTCATATGAGGGCTGTTTTGCATTTTAAAAGGTTTTAGCAAAGAACGGGGGCTTATCCGCAAAGGGAAGAAGGTGATAAATTTGTTTAAGATCTCCCCCTGGGGGAAGTTTCTTTTACTATCGATTTTACCTATTATAATTATGAGTTTACTGCCGGTACTGGTTTATTTTTTGGCCCTTATCTGGGGAGCAGTTTTTATTATCAGCGGCTTTTATCTGAATCGCAAACAGGTTTTTCTTCTGTTTGCTGTTAACATGCTCCTTTTCTATCTTATGGGCGGAATTATCAATACCGTTTTTTATCTCGCTTTTGTCGGTGTGCCTGTTCTGGTTATGTCTTTTCTGGCCTCGTATGCGCAAGGATATTATGAGATACAAAAATGGGGTGTATTAACCGGAATTTTATGTGTATCCCTTTTTATAGGGGGTTTATATATGGTAACAGGTGATATAGGCATTAAGGAGATGGAACAGGAGTTTAAAATAAAATGGGAAGAGAGTTTGAAGAATTATGAAGAAAATGATTTTTGGGAGATGTATGAGAAGCAGGGGATTACCAAGGAAAAACTGGAGCAGGAAATAACCAGGATAACCCGTATAGTAGCCAAGCATTTGCCCTCTTTTTACTATCTACAGGCAATAATGGCAGCCTTTTTTAGCCTTTTTTTAGCTTCGTTCTGGAGCTTGAAAAAAGGGATGGGAATTTTACAGAGAAAGCCTTTTACCGAAGAGGTAATGCCCTGGCAGCTTACCTGGCTGGTTATACTGGGGTTGGCGCTTTTGCTCATAGGAGATAAAAGTGGAAATACATCTTTCCTTTATTATACAGGCTCTAATCTACTGGCTGTCATGTTTCCTATAAGTGTATATTATGGTTTGTCAACCTTGATTTACCGTATCCAGCATATGCCTGTACGAATTCGCCGCTGGGTAATTGTGTTTTTACTGGTGATGACTTTATTGCTTTCTTTTTCTATACTTGTTTTTGTTGCCCTGGTAGGGATTTTCGATGCTCTTATTGATTACCGAAAACTTAATAAGAAGAAGGGGGATAGAATATGAAAGTTGTTCTTATCCAGGATGTAAAGAATTTAGGAAAAGCAGGAGATATAAAGGAAGTAGCTGATGGGTATGCCCGCAATTTCCTTATTCCGAAAGGGCTGGCCGTAGAGGCTACTTCGGCTAAAGCCAAGGAAGTAGAGGAAAAAAAGAAAAGCCTGGAAAATCAGAAGAAAAAAGAGCTGGCCCAGGCAGAAAGCCAGAAGAAGAAGATTGACGGGCAGGTCATAGAGATTAAAGCTAAGACGGGGGAAAATGACAGGCTTTTTGGAGCCGTAACTCCTAAGGAGATCGCCGAAGCCCTGGCTAAAGAATTAGGGGTGAATATTGATAAAAAGAAAATTGAAATAGGCGAGCCTATAAAACAGCTAGGAGAATATGACATAAGGATCAAGCTTTATTCCGGGGTACAGGCAGTTATAAAGCTGAAGGTAAGCAAAGCTTAAAGAAGGGGAATAAGGAAAGAAAAAATATAAAAAATATATATAGTTGATGTATACAGCATATTAAGTTGACACCTTGGAGAGGTTCTGCTAATATTAGTTTGCTATTGGGAAGCCGAGTTTTTGGGTATTAAGCCAGGAGGTGGGCTGATGTCAGCAGTAGTGTTAGTAGGTGCACAATGGGGAGATGAGGGCAAAGGGAAGATAACCGATTTTCTGGCGGAAAAGGCCGATTGTGTGGTGAGGTATCAAGGCGGAAGCAATGCCGGACATACAGTAGAAGTAGAAGAAGAAAAATTTATGCTCCACCTCATACCTTCTGGCATTTTGTATCCTGATACCGTATGTGTTATTGGCAATGGTGTAGTAGTCGATATGGAAAAGCTTTTAACGGAGATTGAGGGGCTAGAAGAAAGAGGCATAGATACTTCTAATCTGCGCATAAGCTATCGGGCACCCTTGGTGATGCCTTATCACAAAAAGCTGGATGAGCTGGAAGACAGGTACAGCGGTATAGGCACTACCCGGAGAGGAATAGGGCCTGCTTATGGGGATAAGATTAAAAGAGTAGGATTTCGGCTGGTAGATGTACTGGAAGACAGCTCCTTTTTCCGGGAAAGGTTTAAAGCTCAGGTGGATTATAACAACCGGATCATAGAAGAGGTATATGGAGAAAAAGGTTTTGATGCTGAGGCTATACTGGCGGAGATAAAGGAGCAGGCAGCAAGGCTGAAAAGGTATGCAGCTGATACGTCGCTTCTGGTCTACCAGGCTATAAAAGAAGGCAAGAAAGTTTTATTTGAAGGAGCGCAGGGGACTTTACTGGATATAGATCATGGTACCTATCCCTATGTTACCTCTTCCAACCCTACTGCGGGAGGAGCCTGTACCGGAGCCGGGATAGGGCCTACTTTCATAAATCGGGTTATAGGAATTGCCAAAGCTTACACCACCCGCGTAGGAGAGGGGCCGTTCCCCACTGAATTAAAAGATGAATTAGGAGACCTGCTCCGGGAAAAAGGATATGAGTTTGGTACTACTACCGGAAGGCCGAGACGCTGTGGCTGGCTGGATGCAGTTATCCTGCGCTATGCGGTGAGGATAAACGGGCTTACCGATCTGGCTATAACCAAACTTGATGTGATGAGTGAATTTGATGTTTTAAAAATATGTACCGGGTATAAATATAAGGGACAGGTGCGGGAAGAGTTTCCGGAGAGCCTTGAGGTTCTAAAAAATTGTGAGCCTTTGTATATCGAGCTCCCTGGCTGGAAGAAGGATATAAGCGGAATAACCCGTTTTGAAGATCTGCCGGAGGAAGCCTGCACTTATATAGAAAAGATCGAAGAATTGACTGGTTTAAAAGCTTCTATAATTGCGGTGGGACCCAAGCGCCATCAGACAATAGTAAGAGAGGATGTATTTAGCAGGTAAAAAAACCCGGTACGAAAAATTATAGAAAAAGCCCTTGCCAAAAGCAAATATTTTTGCTAATATAGCTATTGCGAATGTTGCGGAGTCGTGGTGGAGGGGTTACCATGCCGGCCTGTCAAGCCGGAGGTCGCGGGTTCAAATCCCGTCGGCTCCGCCATTGTTTATTAGAAATTGCCAAAAGTGCGGGAGTAGCTCAGGGGTAGAGCACCGGCTTCCCAAGCCGGGTGTCGCGGGTTCGAATCCCGTTTCCCGCTCCATTGTCTATTTAGGCATAGAGGAAAAGGTAAAGACATATTATTGAAAAATAAAAGGGTATTTTGGAAATGGGGAGGTTATTTTATATGAAACATATATTTACGGTGATAAGCCCTAATTTGCAAAGAGAGGAGAGCAGCATAAACTGCCGCGAATGTGCTACTTCATGCCAGTCTGCATGTAAGACCTCCTGCACCGTAGGTAATCAGGTATGCAAAAATGATAAATAATTATACAGAGTACATAAAAGGGGTTAATACCCCTTTTTTTATGCCTTTATAGAGGGGGCCATTTTTTATAAAGGAGAGGTAGAAAATATGGAGATACCTAGAGATTATGATTTTAAAGCTGATGTGCATTTATACCAATTTGACGGTCTTAATATACTCCTGGATGTAAATAGCGGAGCTATACACCTTCTGGATGATTTAGGCTTTGCTTTTATCAGCACCTTGCTTAACAACCAGGGTGACTTTGTGCAAACAGCTAAAGAGATGTCTTTTCTATATCCCCCCCAGCAGATAAAAGAGATAGAGGAAGAGGTAAGGCAAAGAGTAAAAGAAGGAAGCCTTTTTACCCCCCGACAGCAGATAGAGCTGGATTTTACCCGGATGCCGGTAAAAGCTTTATGCCTTAATGTAGCCCATACCTGTAATATGAGGTGTACTTATTGTTTTGCCGGACAAGGTGATTTTGGAGGCAAACCGGAACTTATGACCGCGGAAACCGCCAGGAAAGCGCTGGATTTTCTGCTGGCGAGAAGCGGAGAAGTAAAACACCTGGAAATTGATTTTTTTGGCGGCGAGCCGCTTTTAAATCTGGAAGTAGTAAAAGAAACTGTGGCCTATGGCCGGGAACGGGAAAAGGATACGGGGAAAAAGTTTAATTTTACCCTTACTACCAATGCTTTGCGGCTGGATGAAGCGACATTAGATTATCTGCTGGATAATGATATAAGCCTTATTCTAAGCCTGGATGGGCGCAGGGAGATTAATGACCGGCACCGCATTTTGCCTGATGGGCAGGGATCTTATGACCTCATCCTTCCGCATATTATGATGGCCAGGGATAGAAATCCGGGAGGCTTTTATGTAAGGGGGACTTTTACCCGTGAAAACCTTGATTTTTCTGAGGATCTGAAACACATCGTAGATTTGGGTATAGATACTCTGTCCCTGGAGCCGGCAATAGGAGATGATAAAGACCTGGCTATAAGTGAAAAAGATCTGCCTTATGTGCTAAGCGAGTATGAAAATTTAACCCGCCTGCTCTGGAGGTATTATGAAGAAGGAAGAGAGATCTCCTTTTTCCATTATAACCTCCATTTACAGCAAGGACCTTGCCTGGCCAAGAGGATTACCGGCTGTGGAGCAGGTTATGAATACCTGGCGGTAACTCCAAAAGGGGATATTTATCCCTGCCACCAGTTTATCGGCCGTGATGGTTACCTTATGGGTAATGTAGAAACGGGGGAAATAAAAGAAGAGATAAGGGATCTTTTTGCCTGCAATAACCTGAATAACAAAGAAAAATGTATGCAGTGCTGGGCACGCTATTTTTGTGGAGGAGGATGTCATGCCAGCCATCTGCGCCGTAATGGCGATATAACGGTGCCAGATGAGGTATCCTGCGCTATGCACAGAAAAAGGATAGAAGGAGCTATTTATCTGGATATAAGGAAAAAGATGCATAAAGAAAATCGGTTGACCGGGCAGGATTTTTAGAAAAAACAGCGAAATAAATATATTGGGTTTATAGACTGATTTTTAATAGAATAGGATGGAGAGCTTGGTATGCAGGAATATATAGGGAAAAAGTGGGAGGAAATCTATCACGATAAACGGTTATTTATTTTAAGCCTGGCGATTATAGTTTTAGCATTATCTTTCCTTATCTGGGGACTTGTTATAAGGACACCTGCCTATACGGTTTATGCCGATGGTAAGGAAATCTTAAGAGTAAAACACATAAGAGATGTAAAAGATGTGCTGGCTTTACTGGAAAAAGAAAAGGAGAGCGAATATAAAAAAGATATTGTCTTGGCAACCGATTTCCGGTTTAAAAGGAGTTTTGTTCCCCGTAATGAGTTAACAGGAGAAGAGGAGATCAAAGAAAAGCTGCAAAAAGTTGCCGTTTACAGCATAGAGGGGGCTTCAGTGGTAGTAAACGGAAAAGAGCAGGTGTTCCTGGCTGATAAACAGAGTGCGCAGAAATTGCTAGCCCGCCTGAAAAAAGAAGGGGAAAACCTGGATGAGGGAGAAAAACTGCTGGCAGTAGCTTTTGAGGAAAAGGTAGAGGTAAAAGAAAAGCTGGTTCCGGTAGATAAGGTATTATCGCCGGAAGAGGCTTATATCCTTATAAAGACCGGGACGAACCGTCCCGAAAAGTACATAGTTAAGGAAGGCGATTCTCTCTGGCTTATTGCCAGGCGCCATGATATGTATGTAGATGATATAGTGCAGGCTAATAATCTTAAATCAGATAAATTGATGCCGGGAGATGAGCTGATCCTGGTTAGGAGTAAGCCGCTTATAAATGTGATGGCCCGGGTAGAGGGACAAAAGGTAGAAGAAATACCTTATGAAACTAAAGTAATCGTAGATAAGAATGCCCCTTGGGGGGTAAGGGTAAAACAGGAAGGGAAAAACGGGAAAAAGAAGGTAGTTTATATTGCAGTTAAGAAAAATGGTACTATTCAGAACCGGGAGATAAAAGAAGAAACTATCATAGAAAATGCGGTAGACAAGATTGTAGTGAAGGGAAGTAAAGTCACTCTGGCTTCCCGCGGCGGTGGTGAAAGCATAGCAGGAAGCGGCCGATTGGCATGGCCGGTATATGGCACGATCACCAGTCCTTTTGGTGCTAGAGGAGGAAGGCATACCGGTGTTGATATAGCGGCACGCACCGGTACTCCTATAAGGGCAGCTGACAGTGGGACGGTGATTTTTGCCGGCTGGCAGGGTGGATATGGTAAACTGGTAATTATAGATCATGGCAATGGACTGGTTACCCGTTATGCGCACTGTAACAGCATTTATGTTTCTACCGGCCAGCGGGTAAGCAAAGGAGAAGTTATAGCTTCGGTAGGATCTACCGGAAATAGTACGGGATCTCATCTCCATTTTGAAACTTTAAGCTATGGTTCATTCCGCAATCCGCTTAATTTCTTGCGCTAGTAAATGAATACGCAAACCCCTGACCATAATTAAAAAGGTCAGGGGTTTGGTTTAAGAAGGAGGGGGTTTTTATGTATGATGTGATCATTATCGGTGCGGGGCCAGCTGGTCTTACCGCAGCTATTTATACCGGCAGGGCCAATCTCAAGACCCTGGTTTTAGGAGGCCAGGTTATGGGAGGCAATGCAGCCTTAACCGACAAGATAGCTAATTATCCCGGCTTTCCTGAAGAGATAGAAGGCTTGGAGCTTATGGAAAGGTTTCAAAAACAGGCGGTAAATTTCGGAGCCGAGATAAAAATGGAAGAAGTTTTACATATTGAAGATCTGGGAAATACCAAAAAGGTAGTCAGCGAAGCCGGCGAATATACATGCCGGGCAGTTATCCTGGCTATGGGAGCGAGAAGGAAAGAACTGGGTGTGCCGGGAGAAAAAGAATTTTTAGGCCGGGGGGTATCGTACTGTGCCACCTGTGATGGAGCTTTTTTTGCCGGAGTGCCAGTGGCGATAATCGGGGGTGGAGATTCGGCAGTAAAAGAGGCTTTATATATGGCAGATATAGCTTCTAAAGTTTATGTTATAACTTTGATGCCCTATTTTACAGCTAATAAAACCGACCTGGATAAAGTATTGCAGCATGAAAAGATCCAAACCATGGTTAATCGCGAAGTAGTGGCGATAAATGGAGAAGAGATGGTGGCAAGTATAACATTAAGGGATACTACTACGGGAAAAGAAGAGATATTGCCGGTAGAAGGAGTTTTCATAAGTATAGGGCTTACCCCGGCTTCGGAGCTGGTTAGAGATTTAGTTAAAACCGAGGCTGGCTATGTAATAACTGATGAAGATATGCATACATCTGTAAAAGGGATTTTTGCGGCTGGTGATATACGCAGCAAAAAGTGGCGGCAGGTTGCCAATGCGGTAGGGGATGGAGCAGTGGCAGGAATAGCCGTAGCTGAGTATTTAAAGGAATAGTACCACTATTTACTTTCCCCTCAAGTAGCCGACTGCGAGTATAATAGATGGGGGAGGAGGGGAGAGGTATGCCTGGTTTTTTGCGTTTAGCCGGAGAAACCAAAAATTGCGGATTAATTTGGGTACTGCTTATTCTTTTCCTTCTGGGAATGAGAAATTTTCCTTTTTTTATTCGTACCGCGGCTAGTCAGGAAATAGCTCTAAAAACCCGGGATTTTAAGGTAATGGAAACCGAGCATTATGTTATAAAATATACAGATAGAAACGAAGACTCTATGCATATAGTTGCCAAAACAGCAGAAGAGGCTTATAATGAGGTTTGTGCCTGGTTTGGAGAAAAGCCTTCGTTTAAGCCTATACTGGTGGTTTATCCTGATACCGCAAGCCTGGCGGCCAGTTTGGGCTGGGATAGGGATGAAAAGGCTATGGGGGTATACTGGGCAGGCACGATCCGCATTTTGGCACCGGAAGCTTATCTCGGGCCAGAAGAAATGAAAGCGAAGTTTAAAAAAGAAGGACCGCTGGTGCATGAATTTGCTCATCTTATGGTGGATGAAATAACCCGAGGAAATTACAACCGCTGGCTGACAGAAGGAATTGCCCAGTATGTGGAGAAAAAAATAACCGGTTTTGTTTTTGAGAAACCTTTTGCGGATGAGAAGATTAAATATTATAAATTATCAGAATTAAGCAGGGATTTTGACCGGTTAAATCAAAATATTGCTTACTGGCAGTCTTTAGAGATAATCGAATATATAGCCCAGGTTTATGGGGAAGATAAAATATTTTCTCTTCTGCGGTATTTAGGGCAGGGGTATAATTTAAACCGGGCTTTGCAAGAGGCTTTGGGAATTCCTTATACCGCCTGGGAACAGGAACTTTATGCCAGATGGGAAAATTTGGGGCGAGAGGTGTAAGCTTTGGAAGATATATTGATTGTAAAGGGAGGAACCCCTCTATACGGCAGTATTCGGGTAAGTGGGGCGAAAAATGCAGGTTTAGTTTTGATGGTGGCGGCTATACTGGCAGAAGGAGAAACCATACTTGATAATATGCCCCGCATACGCGATGTGGAAGTGATGACTTTTATTCTTAATGAGCTGGGGGTAAGGACCGAGTGGAAAGATGACAACAGCCTGGCTATATATTCACCACCCGGCCGGATAAAGACCAAAACTTCTTATGAGCTCAGCCGGATGCTCAGAGCTTCTAATCTCTTTTTGGGAGCTCTTTTGGGCAGGGAAAAAGAGGCGGCTATTTCTCTGCCGGGAGGGTGTGATATTGGTTCCCGGCCTATGGATTTACATTTAAAAGGAGTACAAGCTTTAGGAGCCGAAGTAGAGATTGAACATGGCTATATTTATGCCTGCACGAAAAGGCCGCGGGGAAACAATGTATATCTTGATTTTCCCAGTGTAGGGGCAACCGAGAATATCATAATGATGGCGGTAAAAACCCCGGGGAATACAGTTATTGAAAATGCAGCCAAAGAACCGGAAATCGTTGATCTGGCCAATTTTTTAAACTCTATGGGGGCGAAAATAAGGGGAGCCGGGACTGATGTTATAAAAATTGAGGGAGTAAGCGAATTAAAGCCGGTGCGTTATGCTATTATTCCTGACCGCATAGAAGCAGGAACCTTTATGGTAGCCGGAGCAATTTCGAAAGGAGAAGTACTGGTAGAGAATGTTATACCTACCCATATATATCCGGTTATTGCCAAGTTGCAGGAAGCAGGGGCGGTAGTTAAAGAAACGGAAAGTGGCATACTGGTAAAAGCAGGAGACAAGATCCGGCCGGTAGACATAAAGACCCTGCCGTATCCTGGCTTTCCTACCGATATGCAATCCCAGATGATGGCCATGCTCTGTTTGGCCGAAGGAACAAGTGTAATAGTGGAGAATGTTTTTGAAAACCGTTTTCAAATTGTAGACGAACTGAAACGCATGGGGGCAGATATAAAGGTAGAAGGACATACGGCCGTTGTCAAAGGAGTAAAAAAACTGTACGGAACCAAAGTGAGAGCTACTGACCTCAGGGCAGGAGCTGCTTTAATCCTGGCTGGTTTGGTAGCCGAAGGAGAGACGGTTATTGAAGAGGCTATCCATATATTCCGCGGCTATGAAAATATAGCGCAAAAACTCAACCATCTGGGAGCGCAGATAACTGTCAAATAAAGCATGGGGGACAGGCAAAATATTTTGCTTGTCCTTTTTATATAAGAATATCTATATTTCTCCTTGCTCAAAATAAATATAGCTGTTTTAACCAGGATGCGAGGAGGAATAGGGTGAAGAAAGAAACTGCCAAGGGGCTTTTGTTGTTTACGATTTGTTTTTTTCTAGGCTGGGGAGCTTTTGCTTTTATAAACTATTATTTAGCAGGAGCCAGCAAGCCTACTGCCGGAGATCCTTCCCTCCTGTCTGATGGCAGGATAAGTGATGTAGCCAGATGGGTAAGCCCGTCAGTAGTAGGGATTACCAGCCTCAAATCTGAAGACGATATTTTTAATCATCGTACGGTGGAAAGCACAGGATCGGGAGTTATTTTAGATCATCAAGGCTATATCGTAACCAATCATCATGTCATAAAAGGAGCCCAAAAGATTATTGTTACCTTAGCTGACGGCAATGAAGAAGAGGCTAAAATCATAGGGGTTGACCCCAAAACCGACCTGGCCTTGGTAAAGGTTAAGGTGGATAATCATGTAACCCCTATCGCATTCGGGGATTCAGACAAACTGGAGGTAGGACAGCAGGTAGTAGCCATAGGTAATCCCTTGGGCCTGCGTTTTGCCCGTTCGGTAACCGCAGGGATCATAAGCGGGCTTAACCGGCTTTTAACTACGGAAGAAGGTTTCCCGTTCCGGCTTATTCAAACTGATGCCGCTATAAATCCCGGCAACAGCGGAGGAGCCCTGGTAAATTTAAAGGGTGAGCTTATTGGCATAAATACGATAAAAATAGCTGCCGAAGGCTTTGAAGGTATGGGGTTTGCCATTCCTTCCAACCAGGTAAAAAGGGTAGTAGAAGATTTAAAAAAATACGGGGAAGTAAAAAGGCCGGTTATCGGGATAAGAATTTTGTCGGATTTTTCCTGTGATGCGGCTTATTTTTTCCGTCTACCGGTTGATTGTGGGGTAGCAGTTAACCCTGTGCCCGGAGGGCCGGCAGCCAGGGCAGGTATGAGAAAATATGATATAATAACCAGAGTAGACGGGGAAAAAATAGAAAGCGGATTAGATCTGCAGGAAAGAATATATCGCAAAAATATAGGAGATAAGGTAGAGGTAGAATTTATAAGGATGCCGGCTAATAAGGGAGAAAAGGTGCAGCTTTATACGGTGACCATTACCCTGGAGGAAGATTGAGTTAAGGGGGAAAAGAGTTGAAATACCGTATAATATCGGTAGGAAAGATAAAAGAAGCTTTTTATATTGATGGCATAAGAGAATATAGGAAAAGGCTTGCTCCTTACGCCAGCCTGGAACTGGTGGAAGGGTTGGAAGAAAAGATCAGCCCCCAGGCAAGGAAAGCGGAAATAGCCAGAGCTCTGGAAAAAGAAGGGGATAAGATCTTAGCTCTGCTGGGAGACCGTGATCTACTCGTAGTCTTAGATATAAAAGGCCAGCAGATGACTTCAGAAGAAGTGGCGTACTTTATAGAAAAGATGAATTTATCCGGCAAAAGCCGGATAAATTTTGTCATAGGAGGAGCTAATGGCATATCTTCCCGGGTAAAAAAAAGGGCTGATTATCTGTGGTCTTTTTCCCCTCTCACCTTTCCTCATCAGATGGCAGTTCTTATCTTAACCGAACAGCTTTACCGGGCTTTTAAGATAATAAAGGGGGAGCCATATCATAAATGAACACAAGGGGACAGTTCTTTTGTGTTCTTAAGCATTTGAGACCTTTTCTGCTTTATTATTAATCAGCTTTTTTTAACTTTTTATTCTCATTTACAAGCGAAAGCAGCATAGATTTCAGGGATAATGAGATCTCTGATGAGGTAGAAAAAATCTATTAGGCAGGGCGATATATTATTGATTCCTATTCCTTTTAGTGATTTAACGTCCAATAAAAAACGCCCTGTTCTTGTTTTATCTACAGATTTTTTCCCCGGGTTTAGGGGGCTAAATAGAATCCATTTCCAGCAGTGTATATTTAAAATCATCTATCATCATATGAGGTGCAATTAAAATTTTACAATCCAGCGCTGGACCTAGTTTATACAAAGACAGGGCTTTAAAAGGATCGCTGACTATTATCGCCTGCGGGCGCCTCTTCAATTTCTGAATAGCTTTGACCAGAAATTGAAAGATATCTGCTTCTTCATGGTAAAGCATTTCAAAATCGAGCATAAGTCCGCTTGTATGATCGCAAATAACCAGTATCATCGGCCGTCGAGGAACATGCTTTTTGCTCTCCTGGATCGGAAAAGGGCTGTAAAACCAGTCGAATTCCCAGGCTTCCTCATATTGAGGCACTTCATTTTTCAATTTTTTGATAAGGATTTCATCTACCGGGATAACTTCAGCCATTTGCAGCATTTCAGGCAGTGGTATCCAGGATATGCTGTTTTCCATTTCCTCCAGGTTGCAGCCAGCAGTGCAGCAGGGGATCTTATAATTTTTAGCCTGGTTATTCCACTTGCGGCGGTGTTTTTTACAATGCAAGGCTAATAAGATACTCTGTTCCACTAATGTAGTTGCCAGCCTCATTTCATCGGCAGTCATTTTCCATTCATGATAAGTGGGATGATAACTGCGAAAAACTGGCCAGGCTTGACGTCCCCTGAATTTGTAGCCCATTTCGCGATAAGCTTTTCGTTCTTCAGGCAAAAGTTCTTCCCGGTCTCCTAAACTGAGCAGGAAACAGGGGCCGTAATTTTCAAATACGCTCAAATACCCTTTACTGTTGATTAGATTCTGGAGGAGATAATACCTGAGACCAGCATTTCCGGGGTATAAAGCCAGTCCATAGATTATTCCGCCATTGCCGAGAACGCATGCGTAAAAGATTTCTTCTTCCCCGGGAATCTGTACCGCAAAAAGGTCAGCATCACTCATCCATTCCCAGGGACGGATTTCGACAAACCGGAGAAAAACCTCAACCAGCTTTCCCATTGCCTCGGGATTAATATTCTCATCGAGCTTAATTCCTTTGTTTTGCATAATTTTTAGCTTTCTCCTCTCCTTGGTTGATGAGTTTTTTATCGTAGAATTAAATGTACCGCATGGACATGGGAATCCTAGATTCCCGGGCCTAAAGATTGTTAAAATGGCAAAACCTGGTAAAGAATTTTGGAGAAAAGATATTAATTGATTGTCAGGAAAAAAATAAAAAGATGCTTGTCAGGTATTTAAATTGATAGTAGCAGAAAAAAGCTTTTTGTTAAAGAGTAAAATAGCTGTTTGTTCTGGAGGAAATTTTTGCGTGTTTAGAAATGGTTGATTTTTACGGGAGAAAAGCTATATCTGGCATATGTCCTGATATCTCATCAAGTTCAGATTCCCCTATGATCGATCTCTACTTGGTTAAGTTTCTTATTAGTTTTATTCGGCGGTAAGCTGCGAACGAAGAATCAGTCCTTGTATTGGGAGTTTCCGTTGAATAAAGGAAGTTATGCCAGAAACTTACTATAAATATGATTTCTCCCAGGATAAATCCTGGCCAGAATAACCAGGGGGCGAGAGTAGCTTGCAGAATTGCACCTATTATAACACCTAAAACCCCACCAAATAGAAGCAAAAAAACCATTATTATAGAAAATACTATCAGGCCTAATATAAGTTCAAATATATTTTCAAGTTTTTTCAAAATATCACCCCCTTGTATTAATTTTGCCATTTTATTGCTAAAAGGCGGACGATTTTTTATGGAAAAGATGGTTTTGTCTAAAACTTATGAATTTGAGGGAAAAGAATACAGGGAAATTGATTGTTCAGATTCCTCTATGGTCGATCTCTACAAAGA